>JAEUQZ010000387.1:0-1474 GCA_016788965.1 Anaerolineae bacterium
GCGACCCTTGCGGCGCAGGTGTGCCGGCCCATTCAGGTACATGAAGGTGCAGTACACCATGACCAGGGTATAGAAGATCGAGGGCGTATCTTCACGAATATAGCGGTTGTAGTACAGGATGAGCGGCGATATCAGGAACAGGATTGACGCCAGAATCGCCCCCCAGCGCCCCAACCAGCGGCGAAACAGCACCGGGAACATCACCATCAGCACGCCCAGCACCGCAGGATAGATGCGGGCGGTGAAGTCGTTGTCGCCAAAGAGAAAATAGTTCAGGGCGGTCATATGGAACAGGATCGGCCCATGCATCAGCGGTGTATGCACAAAGACGCCGTTGCGGTACAGATCCCACGAGAACTTGGTATGCAAGCTCTCGTCATGACTTATGGTGCGATCACCCAGGATATAGAAACGGGTGAAGATCGCCAGCAGCAAGATGGCGATATAGACCCAGGTTTCCCAGTTCAGTTGCAGGCGGGCATTGAACCAGCGATTCATCGGGTGATCGTCGGCGGTCTGTTCAGGGTTGCTGCGAAACACGTCCATAAATCCTCAATCAGGGAGTTGTAATCACATCGGGTAGGGGGCGAGCGACCAGCGCCGGCTGCGCTTCGGGCGTTTGCAGCAGGGTCGGAGCCGGGATATCTTCTTCAGAGTCGAGCGGTGTTCCGCTCGGAGTTGACTGCTGCGCGATCTGCATGGGCGAAGGTTGAGTCGGCGCAGAGGCCAGCGTCACCTGCTGTGCCCCCATGGTCATCGGGATTACCAGCATCACTGCCACGGCCAGCACTGCCCAGCCATAGCGAATGGATTCAGAGAATGACGAGCGCGTAGACGAGCCATGCCTATCACGCCGGAAAGCCGACCACACCTGATCGAAACCTGGCGTCTGCCCTCGTCCAACCAGTGGAATCTCCTGCTGAAGCTCCGAGGCCAACTGACTTTCCTGCAAGAAACGCGCGTAACAGGTTGGACAGGTGTCCAGATGATTCGCCATCCGTTCGCGCATGGAGGGACGCAGTTCGCGGTTGAGGTAGGCGATCATCTGCGACTGGCAGCGTTTACAGCTTATAGTCTTGCCCATACTTCCACACCCAGTAATTCTTCAAAGACGGGATCGCCCAGCGATTGCAGAAGACCCCGCAGCCGCTCATGCGCCAGCCGCACCCGGCTCTCGGCGGTTTTCTGCGGGCAGCCGATCACATCGGCCATTTCGCGGAAGGTCAGGCCATGCCCGTAACGCAGGATCACCGCTTCGCGCAGGTGGGGTTTGAGTTCCGCCAGCGCCGCGGACACGATGTCGCGGGCATGTTGGGCGGCGTACTGCGCTTCTGGCGCTTCTGAACGCGGGGCGGGCAGTTCCACCGACAGCAGGCTGGTGAAGCGCGACCAACGGCGGCGGCGGAACATGTTCCGGCAGCGGCTGATGGCAATCGTATACAACCAGGTCTTGAACGAAGCTTTGGTTGCATCG
>JAEUQZ010000387.1:1484-4655 GCA_016788965.1 Anaerolineae bacterium
AGACTTCCTGCATCACGTCTTCGGCATCCTGTCTGTCCATCAACATGGCGCAGCACAGGCGGCTGATCATTGGGGCACATAAGCCATACAGCGCCTCGTATCCGGCCTGCTCTCCAGCCAGACATCGATGCAGCGCCGCCTTGATTTCCGCTGATTGGTCAACCATGCGCCCGTCCCAGATGAACCGGCCTTTTGCCGGGGTCGAGTGTCACTGATTCTCTTATACACCGAAGCCGATGCAGTTCCTCATGGACCAACGGACGCATCCGCCTGGACTCCATTGTAAACATCCTGACGCAGCCAGAGCGTGACCGAATCCGAAAGAACTCCCATCACGCGCGTGCGGCGCTGCATCCACCAGCTCAGCACATCGGGAAACTGCAAGCTGCTCATATCCCACACACTGCTGACGCCGAAGCGCTGACCTACATAGCTGCTGCTCAGCGCGGGCTGATCCACGCCGCCCGGCAGGAGGACGATCCGCTGGTTCTCCGCCGCGCTCACCTCGGTGATGAACCGCGCATTCAGGAAATCCCGCAGCAGCCAGGCAACCACGCCATCCTCCGGCGCGAGTACGCTCAGTTCCACGATGGGGAAACCGCTGCTCTCCCGCCGAGCCATCTCCATCAGCGTGGAACGCAGCAGAATCGTTTCGGCGCTGGTGGCATTGCGATTCCACAACTCGACCGGATCACCCGCATTCGGAACCGCCGCGTTCCAACCGCTGCCCAGGCTCGTCACCATACCAAAGGCCAGCACCCCCAGCAGCGCCCCGCGCTGCGTGGTCTGTTCACCCCACAGGCTCGATGACAGAAAGTAGCCGATGATGACGAACAGCCCGATGATAATCAGCCAGACCATGTTGTAGGCGTTCACCGAGCTAAGCTGAAAGCCAATCGTCGGATTCGTCAGCAGCGACCGAGCCACCGACTGCGCGTGAACCGTGAACATGCTCAGCAGCGCGATCATGAGCAGCATCAGCACCCAGCGGCTCCATCCGGGCACACCATACCACAGTGGGTCACGCAGCCGCGACAGCAGCCGGTACAGCAGCCCGCTCGTCAATCCGGCCAGAGGGATGACGATCCATAGAGCCTGCTCTGGCCCGCTGCCGGCGTAAGCCGCCCCTGCAATCGTCCCGGCGATCAACCATCCCAGAAAGAACCGATCCATCAGTGATTCGAAGCCTTCGCGGAACAGCACCACCACCGCGATCAATCCGGCGACGACCAGTACAGGTTCATAGAACAGCGTGATCGCCAGTGGGAAAAACGGCGGAATCAATGGGCGGGCCGTCGTCAATCCGCGCAGGGTTCCGTTCAGGAGTTCGCCGATTCCGCTCAATCCTGACGGATACATCGTGAACAGGGTCGCTACGATGACGACCAGTATGCCCGCGGCCAACGCCCCCGAAGCCCACGGCCAAGTCCTATCTCGACCAGGGAGGCGCAGGGGAGGCATCAGTCCTTCATCGTCATCCAGGCCGCGCCGCGACCAGATCAACCCCAGCAGTGCCACCAACAACACGACCACGGCGACCGGCCCGCTCGGTTCCGTCAGGAACAGCATCGCAGCCACGGCGGCCATGCTGACCGCTACATGTCTGCCCTGCCCACTCTGTTGATAACGCCAGAAAGCGGCCAGCGCGATCATCACGGCCAGCATCGTCCAGACCCCGGCGCTGTCAGTGCGTGAAGCCATCAGGAGGACAGGTGAGAAGGTGAGCAGCAGGCTGAACAGAAACGCCCGTGCCCGTCCCAGGAAATCGCGGAACAGCAGCGGCGACAGAGCCAATCCAATCCCCGCCAGCGCCGTAAAGATGCGTGCGCTGAACTCTGACGCTCCCAGCAAGCTAAATCCCAGCGTGTGCAGGGCAAACAGCAGCGGGCTATCTGGCACAATCGCCGCGCCGGCTGCATCGGGATAGACCACGCGCCAGGCAGCCAAGGCCTGCCGCGCCTCATTCGGCGTCATCGGCACAACGTCGAGCTGAGCGATCCGCAGCACCAGCGCCAGCACGACCAGCGCGATGTAGGCCAGGACTTCTCCACTAAGGCTCCACGCTGCCCGACGATCTTCGATCATAGCCCCCTCTGTGGGGCGAGAAGTTGTTTCAGCATTCATCATAGACGGCCTCGCTCAATTTGCCGCGGCTTGCAGGCGGTCTTGGGTGACACGGTAAAACACACTGACGATCCGCCCGCTGGAATCGGTGATGGGGCACATCGGCTCCAGGTTCTCGATGAACTTTTCCTCACCGCCGCTGCTGTATTGGTCACGTTCACTGACGCCGTAGAAGATATAATCGATCCCGTACCGTTCGATGATCTCCTGGGCAGTTTCCCAGCGCAAATCGGTGTACAGGGTGGGGATGTCTTCTTCCCGTGACCCGGCCACCTGTCCATAAGTCGGGCCGCGCCACTGCCGCTGATGATTGGCCCAGCCCATTATAATCGGAGCGCCCGTCAGCCCGGCGACTCGTCCATAATTGGAGTTGTAGGCCGGCCCCAGTGCCTCGGCCACAACGACATCCCGGTCGGAGACCTGCTCCGCCCAACACTGGATCGACACATAGTCGGTCTGTGCTGTCAACGTGCGACCGCCATCCAGCGTCAGGACTGCCGATTCGGGATTCACTGAAATCCCCGTTTCGACAAACATCCGCTGCGGAATGCCAAAGACCGGATACATCATGCCCATCCCGATTGCCACAACAGCGGCAGCGCCCGCTACCAACCGGAATGTAACGCCTGGCCGCAGGGTATCCCCCAGCAGCGCATAGACACCATAGGCGCTGGCAACGCTGAACAAGACCCAGGCCTGATAGTAGAACTTGAAGATGGTGTTGATCCGCGTGCTGAAATTATCGCGCAGGTAGAAGAACTCTGGAACCAGCACCAATCCCAGCCCCGCCGCGCACACCAGCAGAGCAAAGGCCGTCCCAATCGGTGCTTGCAGCACGGGCAGTTCAACATCTTCCACGATATCCAGTTCATCACGTTTGGCCTTGCGACTGCCCACCCGGGGCAGCAGCCGCGCCGCAATCACCACCAGAGCTACCAGAATCAGCAGCGTCGTCGGCAGAGTCTCCCAGCGGCGTTGAAGGATCAGCGGCAGCGCCGCGCCCAATCCGCCGTACTGCGAGGCGAATTGAATGACCGACCCGTAAAC
>JAEUQZ010000388.1 GCA_016788965.1 Anaerolineae bacterium
GGAACGGAATGCGGAACTGCTCCTGCGCCAGCGACACCACCAGCCGCAGCAGCCGAATCCAATTGCGGTCATAGTAGGCTTTCCAGCCTTCGACCTCATAGTGGGCGATCTGGTTGGGATCAAAGTGAAAATGGACTGCCATGTGGTTCGACTCCTTCGGTCAACAGGTTTTCGTCACAGGGGATCAATCAGTGATGATGTTCAACGGGCAGTTGAATCTGGAGGCGGTTGGCCGCGCCCAGTGCGAGACAGACCGGACAGGTGGCTTCGTGCCATGCGCCAGCAGCTTCGGCCAGCAGTTCGCGCGATGTGGCATCCGGCAACTGCCGTTTGCGGATGATGAACCAGACCCAGAAGCCGACCAGCAGGAGGACAATCAACCCGATCAGGATGATGGGAAGCGGCACGACGCTGCTCAACGTATTCAGCACGGAACCGCCGATGTAGCCGAGGAGAAAATGCAGCGCGAGGAACAGACTGCTGCCGACGAATAACCCGGCCACAAACAAGCGCAGCGGGATTCCGGCCAGCCCGCATGCGACCACCGCGATAGACCGCACGCCGGGGGTCAGAATGGCGAGACTGATGCTCGGCACACCACCGCGCCGCAATTTGGATGAGGCTGTTTCTAACCGAGCGGGCGTAATTCCCAGATAGCGACCGTAGCGCGTAAGCAGTCCACGACCTGGCCCACGCACCAGCCCGAACTGGGCTACCCCGCCCACCGTCAGTGCCACGAGCAGGGCGATAAAAGCCGCTGGCAGGGCAATGCTGCCGCTCGCCACCCGTGCCGAAGCAGCCAGCATCAACGCATCCGCCGGGATCGGGATGGGCACGCCGACCGATTTGAGCAGCAGCACGCCAAAGATGGCGGCTAAGCCATAAGCATCAAGAAATGCCTCGATCTCCATGCGGCCTCCTCTGAGTCCATGATGATCCCAGTATGCAGCCGCAAGGTGATCGAGTTGAAGTTCAATCGGTGTTCATTTTCTGCTCAATTGCCCGCCGACGGTCATTCGACCTGGGAATAACGGAAGCAGTCCACCGTATGGTCGTTGACCAGCCCGCAGGCCTGCATGAAGGCGTAGCAGATGGTCGGGCCAACGAAGCGGAAACCGCGCTTGAGCAGGTCTTTGCTCATGGCTTTCGATTCGGGTGTTTCGGCGGGAATTTCGCTCAGGGTTTGCCAGTGGTTGACGATGGGCTGGCTGCCGACAAACGACCAGATATAGGCATCGAATGTGCCGAATTCCTCACCCACACGCAGGAATGCCTGCGCGTTGCTGACGGCGGCCTGGACTTTGAGACGATTGCGGATGATCCCCGGATTGGCGAGTAGCGCCGCGACCTTCGCATCGTCATATTGGGCGATCTTGTCCGCATCGAACTGGTCGAAGGCGGCACGGTAGCCCTCTCGTTTCTTGAGGATAGTGATCCAGTTGAGTCCGGCCTGTGCCCCTTCCAGAATGAGCATCTTGAACAGGCGGCGGTCATCATGGACGGGGACGCCCCACTCTTCATCATGATAGTGAATGTAGAGCGGTTCATTCAGATTTACCCAGGCGCAGCGCTGCATGATCGGCCTCCTAGAATCCCTGGCTGACATCATTCAGCCGCTTGACTTCTTCGTCGGACAGCTTGAGATCGGGCGCACCCAATACTTCCTGAAGCTGCGCCAGATTGCGCGCACCGATGATCGGCGAGGTGATGACCGGATTCGCCAGCATCCAGGCCAGGGCGACATGCGCTACCGGAACCTGATGGTCAGCCGCGATGCGCCTGACTTCATCAAGGGCCACATGGGCGCGTTCATCGGCGGTGAGCTGGCGGATCAAGCCGCTGCTCTGGCGGGTGCTATCGACATCGCGGTTGTCCCGGCTGTACTTGCCGGTCAGGAATCCGGCGGCCAGTGGGCTGTAGGGGATGACGGCGACCTGCTGATCGCGGCAGACGGCCATCAACTCGCGCTCGAATTCGCTGCGGTGCAGCAGGCTGTAATGCGGCTGGAGGCAGTCGAAGCGGGTGAGGCGCCTGACATCGCTGACCCACAGCGACTTCATCAACAGCCAGGCCGGATAGTTGCTGCAACCGACATAGCGGACTTTACCGGACTGCACCAGCGAGTCGAGCGCGGCCAGGGTTTCGTCCAGCGGCGTTTCCTCGTCGGGATAGTGAACCTGATAGAGATCGATGTAATCGGTTTGCAGCCGGGTCAGGCTGTCCTCGACGGCCTGAATGAGGTGAGCGCGGCTCAAGCCTTCGCCGTTTGCTCCCGGCCACATCCGGCCGCGGGCTTTGGTGGCGATCACCAGTTCACGGCGCGGCTTATGCTTCATCCATTTGCCGATGATGGTTTCCGATTCACCGCCCTGGTTGCCTTCGATCCAGCGAGAGTAGATGTCGGCAGTGTCAAAGAAAGTCATGCCTGCATCAAAGGCGGCATCCATGATCTGAAATGAAGCTGCTTCATCGGCCGACCAGCCAAAGGTCATTGTGCCCAGGCACAGCCGGCTGACTTTCAATCCCGTTCGTCCCAACTTCACCGAATCCATCGTCATTGCTCCTTATTCGCTTCTAAGCGACGCTCACGGCGATTATGATATAATGCGGCGGCGTAAGCCATACCCACGAGGGGTTGGAAACCGAGGCAACTATGTTCAAGAATCTGATGAAGAAAGTAGTCGGTGATCCGGCTGAACGCGCTCTGGCGCGTTACCGCGATGCCGTGACGCAGATCAATGCGCTGGAACCGGAAATCAAGCGCCTGAGCGATGCCGAACTGCGCGGCAAGACCGACAGCTTTCGGAAGCGGGTGGCTGAGGGAGCCGCACTGGACGATCTGCTGGTCGAGGCCTATGCGGTGGTGCGCGAGGCTTCGGTGCGGACGATTGGCCTGCGCCACTACGATGTGCAGATGATCGGCGGGATCGTGCTGCATTCTGGCCGTATCGCCGAGATGAAGACAGGTGAAGGCAAGACGCTGGTCGCCACGCTGCCGCTGTATCTGAACGCGCTGCTTGGCAAAGGGGCGCATCTGGTGACGCCCAACGACTACCTGAGCAAAGTCGGCGTGCAGCAGATGGGGCCAGTATACCATGCCCTCGGTCTGAAGGTAGCCGTCATCCAGAGCAAGGGCGACAGCCCCGATCCTGACGCCGGCTCTTTCCTGTATGACCCCAGTTTCCTCTCCACCGATGCGCGCTACCAGAATTTGCGTCCCTGCAAGCGGCGTGAATGTTACGAAGCCGACATCACCTACGGAACCAACAACGAGTACGGTTTCGACTATCTGCGCGACAACATGGTTTACGATGTCACCCAGATGGTACAGCGCCAGGAACTCTACTACGCCATCGTCGATGAAGTCGATAACATCCTGATCGACGAAGCCCGTACCCCGCTGATTATCTCCGGGCCTTCTGACGAACCCTCGGATTACTACAAGACCTTCGCCGAGGTGGTCAAGCGGCTCAAGCCCAGCAGCGATGATAGCATGGAGGCGAAAGAGCCAGACGGCGATTATGTGGTGGACATCAAGGATCGCGTCTCTTACCTGACCGATCAGGGCGTGGAGAAGGTCGAACGCATCCTGGGAATCGAGCATCTCTATCATCCCAGCCAGGCCGAGTTGATCCCGTATCTGGATAACTCGCTGCGGGCTATGACGCTCTACCAGCGCGATAAGGAATACGTCATCCAGCCGGGACGCGATGGCCTGGAAGTCATCATCGTCGATGAATTCACCGGCCGGCTGATGTATGGCCGCCGCTTCTCGGAAGGGCTGCACCAGGCGATTGAAGCGAAGGAAGGACTCAAGATTCGCCGCGAGAACCTGACGCTGGCGACGATCACCTTCCAGAATTTCTTCCGCATGTACAAGAAGCTGGCCGGCATGACCGGTACGGCGATGACCGAAGCGGAAGAGTTCGAGAAAATCTACAACCTGGAAGTCGTGTCGATCCCGACGAATATGCCTATCGTCCGTAAAGACTACGAAGACCTGGTCTACATGAACGAAGCCGCCAAGTTCAAGGCGGTCGTCAGCGAGATCAAGGAACGCAGCCAGCGGGGCCAACCGATTCTGGTCGGCACGGTGGCGATTGAAACCTCCGAGCGGTTGAGCAAGATGCTGGATCGCGCCGGAGTCAAGCATCAGGTCCTCAACGCCAAGCAGCACGAAAAAGAGGCCGGGATCATCGCGCAGGCGGGACGACCCGGCGCGGTGACGATTGCGACCAATATGGCTGGCCGTGGCGTCGATATTCTGCTGGGCGGCAACCCGGACGGACAGGCGCGTGAGAAGCTCCGCAAGCAGGGGCTGGAATTCACCGAAGTGACGCCAGAGCAGTGGAAAGCATTTCATGCGGAAGCGGCAGCGGAATGCGAAGCCGACCGAAAAGTCGTGCTGGCGCAGGGCGGCCTGATGGTGCTGGGCACAGAGCGGCACGAAGCCCGCCGCATCGATAATCAGCTTCGCGGGCGCTGCGGTCGTCAGGGCGATCCGGGCGAGTCCCGTTTCTTCCTGAGTCTCGAAGACGATTTGATGAAGCGCTTCGGCGGCGAGCGTGTCAAAGGCATCATGACGCGGCTGAACATGCCTGAAGACGAACCCATCGAAGCCCGGGTCATCAGCAACTCGA
>JAEUQZ010000389.1 GCA_016788965.1 Anaerolineae bacterium
ATGGCGAACATCTTCAGCCAGTTTTCGGATCAGGTCTCGAACGTGTACGAAGAAGGGGACGACCGACTGATCTACACGCTGGAACGCTGCCCGATGTGTTGGGGGCGGAAGGCGGATCGGGCGGTGTGTTACGTGGGGCAAGGCTTGCTGCAAGAGGGCTTGCGGTGGGTCTCTGGCGGGCGGGAGTTCAAGGTCGATCTCTCGACATGCATCGGCAAGGGCGATGACATCGGCCGCTACATCATCTACAAAGAACCGATTGAGTAGTTCCCGTGCAAGACATTCTGACCACTGCCGATGATGTGCGGTTAGGGGTGGCGGTTCAGGATAATCTCCATGCGCTGTTCCGCGCCATGGCCGGGCATCTGAGCGGGGCGCTGCATGAAACCGATTCGATCAGCATGCATCTCGCCTCCGTAACCAATCCGATGTTCAAAGGAGTCTGGCGGACACGCCTCACGGAACAGAACGCGGATGCGGTCATCGACCAGACCCTCGACTGGTTCAAGAGCCAGAATGCCCCTTTCCTCTTCTGGTGGACCGGCGTTGGCGATACGCCGACGGATATCGGCCAGCGCCTCGTCACGCACGGATTGCTGTCCTACGAAGCCCAGATCGACTCGTTCGCGCCGGGAATCATCTCGACCGATATTGGCGCGCCTTCTATGGCGGCTGACCTGCACCGCGTCGATGAATCGCTCCTCGACAAAACGCCGCCTGGTTTCCGCATCGATATTGCCCAGGAAATGGATGATCTGCTTGCCTTCAGACAGGTGTTCATCGAAAGCTACAGCGTACCGGACTGGGCAGGTCAGGCCTGGGTCGATGCCACGCTGCACAACGGCATCGAACACGCGCCCTGGACGGTCTATGTAGGACGGCTGGATGACAAGCCGGTCGCCATCACGATTTTGTTCAATGGGGCGGGGGTCGCTGGCGTGTTTGGAGTGGGTACGATCCCGTCGGCGCGAGGTCTGGGGATTGGCGCGGCCATCACCCTCAAGCCGCTGCTGGATGCCCGCGCTCAGGGCTACCGTTATGGTGTCCTGTTCGCCACTGAGATGGGGCTGCCAGTCTACGAGCGGATTGGGTTCCGGGTGGTTCCGGGACGGATCAACCGTTATCTGTGGCGCAGCGCCTGATCCGTCAACAGACTGATGGACAAAAAGGCGGGTGCTGCACCCGCCTTTTGTTTTGACTTGCCTCAGCGCCAGCTTGGGGCGTAGATCAACCCGCCCTTCGTCCAGAGTTCATTCAGGCCGCGCTCAATCGGCAGGTCGCTGTCCGGCCCCAGGTGGCGACGGTAAATCTCGCCGTAGTTGCCGACATCGCGGATCACCGCCAGCATGAAGTTCGGCGCCAATCCCAGCGCGGCTCCGATCCCCAGCCGCTCGTCCAGCAGCCGCGCGACCTCGATGCCGACCCGCGCGATGTAAGCCTGATCGTCTTCCTGCGCTCCTGCGGTCGTTTGCTGTCGCACCAGCAGCCCGACGGTTTCACTGCTGACGCCGACCTGCTCGGCGGCCATCAAACCCAGCACCGTCCAGCGGACGATATCGGCCCACTGCTCATCGCCGGATCGCAGCAGCGGCGCATACGGCTCGCGGGTGTAAATCTGGTTTGTCCCGTGCCAGACTTCAAATGCCGCCGGATCATCCGACCGCTGGCGGTAGATTTCCAGCAGCACCCGGTCGGCGCTCTGAGCGTCGCAGCGTCCGTCGAGGAAGGCCTGCCAAGCGGCATCCAGAGTCGGTTGCGTCAGGATTTGGGCGGTCACGCCCACACTCTTGAGGTAGCCCGACAGTTCGGAAGCGGCCACACTGTCCTGCGCCACGCAGATCGTCCGCCCGCTCAACTGCTCCCAGTCCCGAATGCCGCTGGACGCCTCGACGACGATGCTTTGCCCGCCGTAGAAGTTGACCGGCCCGTAACGCAGTCCGGCCGCGTCACCGCTCAGGGTCCAAACGGCATTCCGCAGCAGCAGATCGACCGTCCCATCGGCCAGGGCCGCGGTCGCAGCATCGGCGCTGCTGTAGAGTTCAAAGCGGGCCGCTGTCGCACTGCCGAAAATGGCGGCGGCCACCGCCCGGCAGAAATCGACATCGAAGCCGGAAACCTCGCCTGAATTCGGGTCGAGGTAGCCGAATCCGAAGAGGTCCTGGTTGACGCCGCACACCAGTTCCCCACGGGAGAGTACCGAGTTCAGTGTTGGCCCAATCGGAACGGTCGTCGCGCCGGGCTGATCCTGAGCCAGCGCCGTCCCGCTCATCCCGGCCAGCAAGAGGACTGCCACCAATCCGATTCGCATCCATTGTCTCGTCATGAGAGCGGCCCCAATCCCCATGGATAGGTCTTAATCGTCTTCTTCGATCACGACGCCCGGTGGTCGGATCGCTTCCAGCTTTTCCATGATGAGCGCTTTGATCTCTCCCGGTTCGGCATGACGCCCCAGCTTTTTCTTGGAGAAGATCAGCTCGCCGTTCAGCGTCACCTCGAATTTGCCGCCGCTGGCGGGCAGCAAGTTGAACGAGCGCACGAAAGCTTCAATCTGTCGATCCTTCAGAATTTCGTCCGTCAAACTGACGGCGCGCGGGGTGTAGTTTCAAACCGCGCAGTATTCAAGCTGAATATCCATCAAAGCGTACTGCATGATCTTGTCATCCTTCATTAAGCCGCGAGACTCATCATCCAATCGATGCTTTCATCATAACATGGCAGCGCCGTGGCGACGAACCCCGAAGGCATCCTTCAACCCAACTTGACGCGAATCTCAAACTGAGGCGACAATAGAATACAGGATGTGAGCATATGCTTCTGTCAACAGTGGGGGAATTCAAAGTCGTGAAGCACATCAAGGATATTTTTGTCGAATACACGCGCATGAGAACCAACGGCATGGATGCCAAAGCCGTATTGAACGTCCTGCGACCGCATGTCGAGTCGCTCAGCAAGGCCGACCGCGAACAGCTTGCCGGAATGATCCGCGATCACGAATCCAAGTCGTCCACCGGGACGTATCCGGTCGTCCGCGATGTACCGCCCCCTGCGGCGCAGGCTGCGGCTCCATCGCCTCCGGCAGCGCCGGCCGCTTCATCGCGGATTCAACCGCTGAAGCCGCTCACGCCGCCTACACAAGCTGCCGAGCCGGCGCATCAGGCTGCTGCACCCCAGCCGGCGAGCGCGACTGCGCCCGCCGAAGCCGATGAGGTCATCTGGATCAACTGCCCCCACTGCAGCAAGACCAACCAGCGTCACGAGGTCTTCTGCTACGCCTGCGGGCAGCTTCTCGAACCAGTCAAGGGCGCGTATGACACCCGGCTGCTGAGCGAAAAGACGGTCGAACCCCTCGACAGCGAGTTCTTCGGCCCCGAATCGGTGCTGGTGCTGCGCGTGCGCGGCTCCACCGAAACCTTTGAATCCCGCCCACAGCAATCCGACCACGAGATCATCATTGGCCGCAGCACCAAAGGCAGCGTCCTGGCCCCGGACATCGACCTGAGCAACAAGCAGGCGACTGATCTAGGGGTTTCCCGCCTGCATCTGTCGATCAGCTACGACGCCCCTCACAGTGCTGTCCTCATCGCCGACCTGGGCAGCGCCAACGGTTCTTTCCTGAACGGCCAGCGGATGATGGCCCGCGAGGTGCGCGTACTGCGTCATGGCGATGAACTGCGTCTGGGCAAGCTGGTGTTGATGGCCTCGTTCCGGCATCCGGGCAAACCGACGGCCTGACCGAACACATCCTAGAGCGCCCGCAGCGCCGCGCAGGTTTCCTCCACGGCCAGCGCGAAAAGTTCGTGCATGAGGGCTTCGTCCACCTGATACGGCCCGCCAAAGCAGCCGTCGCCGAGGTCCTGGCGCATGGCGAAGATGTCTTCGGGATTACGAAGCTGTGGGGCGGGCTTCACCCCGGTGGGGACTTCCGCCACCCGGCAGAAGGGGAAGTTCTCGCCCCAGTTGGCATGGCCGATCTCCAGGCCGTAGCGTTTCTGGAAGTCCTTGACGGCCGGGCTGCTCCACCAGTCGAACCAGCGTACCCGGATTTTTTCCTTTTCCTGGAAGTCCACCAACCGGGCGGGCATATGATTGCCGCCGTGCCCGTTCAGCACCAGGAAGCGCCGGAAGCCCTGATGCAGCAGGCACTCGATGATCTCCAGCAGCACCAGATCGAAGGTTCGGGGCGTCAGGCTGATCGTGCCCGGAAAGGCCGCCAGCGAGCGGCTGAAGCCGAAGTTGAGCGGCGGCGCGATCAGGACATGTTCGCGCTCGGCGGCCCCCAGCGCCATCCGCATCGGGATCAGAATATCGGTCAGCAGGCTGAGATGGGCGTGCTGCTCGGTCGCGCCCGTGACCAGGATGATGCGGTCGTCCTGCTCCAGATAGCGTTCGACATCCATCCAGTTCAAATCTTCCAGCCGCATTCTGGGACTCCTTCGTGCTGTAGATTACAAACCGGATTATAGTCGAAGGCCGGGCCAGCCGCTTGCAGTCGCCGAAATCAGCGGTCGGACATGGCCGTGTTCGCTATTAGTTACCTAGATTTTGTGCAAACGGGCAAAAGGCAAGGTCAATTGAACGAGCTGGGGTTGGAAAGCATCCAGGAGACGA
>JAEUQZ010000038.1 GCA_016788965.1 Anaerolineae bacterium
GGACAGTCGTGATCGGAGACGGTTTTGTTATCACTCGATCCTCTTGATCTGCTGGTGCGGGCAATCGCGCTGCTGGTCGCCATGACGGTACACGAATTCGCGCATGTGTATGTGGCCTACCGGATGGGCGACTCGACCGGGGCCGACCAGGGCAGACTGACGCTCAATCCGCTGGTTCACATCAACCCGATAGGCTTCCTGATGGGTGTGCTGATCGGCTTCGGCATCCTCGGTTCGGCGCCGATCAACCCGTACCGGATGCGGAATCCGCGCTGGGGCTATTTCGCGGCGGTGGGGGCGGGGCCGTTCTCCAACCTGCTGCTGGCGATCCTGTTCGCGGTGGTGCTGCGGGTCTTGCTGCCCTCGCTGGATTTTGGCGGGCTGCTGTTCAACCTGCTGTTTATGATGGTGTACCTGAACCTGCTGCTGGCGCTGTTCAACATCATTCCGCTGTTCCCGCTGGACGGCTGGAGCATCATGCTGGCGCTGCTGCCGCCGGATATGGCGCGTTGGTGGCAGCGCAACCAGCAGACGAGCATGTATCTGTTTTACGGCCTGATCCTGCTGAGCTTCGTCGCGCCGGCGAACCTCAATCCACTGAGCATCCTGATCGGCGGGCCGATCAACCTTTTCCTCCGGTTGGTGTTTGCGTAGCGATGGCGGTCGCGGTGGGTTACCGGCTGCGCCAGGGACTGCGGGCGCTGTTCGCTTTCACGCAGCCTGTCGATCTGGAACTGGCCGAGTGGACGCTCACGCCGGCGCTGCTGGATTTGTTCCGGCGGATGGATCGCGGCGAGCAGCTTCACAGCCTGCTGGTGCTGCGGGATGTGCTGGCGGAAGGGGACGCCCCGCTCGAACTGAGGGCGGCAGCGCTGCTGCACGATGTCGGCAAGAGCCGCTATCCGATTGGGGTGTGGCAGAAAACGCTGGCGGTGGCGGTGCAGACGCTCCGGCCAGGGCTGTATGGGCGGTTGAGTCGGGGCGTGGCATCGAACCCAATTCAGCGCCCGTTTGTAGTGTATGTGCAGCATCCCCAGTGGGGGGCACAGATGGCGGCGGAGGCGGGCGGTTCGGAGGCGCTGGTCTGGCTGATCGCGCATCATGCCGATCCGCTGAGCCGGTGGCAGGGGCATCCGTATCAGGGGATGCTGGGACGGCTGCAACGGGCGGATAATGCAAGTTGATCAGTACCACCACAGAGGCACAGAGGACACAGAGGAATACGGAGAGGGGTGGACTTTCAGGGCGGGAGATGGAGTGATAGGCGTCACCCCCTCCAGGGGTTGATGCAAGCCGCCATGATCGCCCGCAGCGTGAAAAGTCCGGGTTGGTGAATCCGCTCTATCGCTTGTTATGGTGGGGGTTTGGGACGCCACTTGCTGGTTAGGATTGTGGAGTGAGGCAGTAGATGTCTACGGTGAATGTCGGTATTTTGGGTTTGGGGCAGATTGGCGCGTCGGTGGCGCTGGCGCTGAAGCGTTACAGCCAACGGAAAGATGCCCGCCATACGTTCGTGGTGACGACGGCGGATCTGCGTGGGGCGGTGCGCGAAGAGGCCGTCAAGCTTGGATTGAGCAAACCGGAGCGCGATCTGTTCGCGGCGGCGCGCGGGCAGGATGTGGTGGTGCTGGCGCTGCCGTATGCCGATGTGCCCACGGCCTATGAGCAGTTGGGCCGGGAGATGCGACCGGGCACGGTGCTGCTGGATGCCTCGCCATTGAAGCGGCCATCGCTGGAGTGGGCGCGGCAGCATCTTTCGCCAGAGGCGCATCAGGTCGGCATCATGCCGGTGTTGAATCCGGCCTATCTGTTCGATGGGCTGGACGATACGCTGCACGCCAAAGCCGATTTGTTCGACCAGGGCACGATGCTGCTGATGCCGGCGCCGGACTGCGCCAAAGAAGCGGTCGAACTGGCGGCGGATTTCTCGACACTGCTGGGGGCCGCGCCGCATTTCTTCGACCCGGTGGAGCATGACAGTCTGGCCGCGCAGCATGAAGGTTTGCCG
Source organism: Anaerolineae bacterium (assembly GCA_016788965.1). GTDB lineage: Bacteria > Chloroflexota > Anaerolineae > Aggregatilineales > Phototrophicaceae > CFX2. The sequence continues at coordinate 2,009 of JAEUQZ010000038.1, forward strand.
GCGCTGCTGGGCGTGGCGCTGTTTTATGCCAGCAGCCGGGGCAGTGGATGGTCGGATGGGCAGCGGCTGACGAATGCCTCGTTCGGGCGCATCACCCACCATCTGCACGACACCCACCCTGACGATCTACGGGATGCGCTGCTGAACAACCGGGAGGCGCTGCTGCGGCAGTTGGATGCCTTCATGGGGACGTTGAAGTCATTCCGGGATGTGATCGAGCGGAGTGACCGGGAGGCGCTGGAAGCGGCGCTGATCGAATCCGCTGATGCCTACAGCGCGTGGATCAACCGCCGGGCGACAGGACAGTGGATCGATGACGACGGCGGCGCGGAAAAAGCGCCGACGCTGGGCAATATGGTCATGTCCGGGTTCATGGGCAGTTTCATCTCGCGGCGGTTCCAGGGCGGCAAGAAGGGCGACGAAGAGTAAGGCTCCCGTCTAATTCCACCACAATCCCTAAAGGGAGGCTTCGCACAGACACAGAGGGCACAGAGGAATACAATGGGCGCTTGATCCGCTGAGCGGTCGGGCATTATAATCCGCTGCGCCTGCCTTGTGAACTCAGGAACGAAACGAAGCCAACATGACAATCAAGCAGCAGCTCCTTGACCGATTGGTGCAGCGCACCGCGCGGGTGGGCATCGTCGGTCTGGGGTATGTGGGACTGCCGCTGGCGGTGGAATTCGCCGAAGCGGGGTTTACCGTGATCGGGGTCGATGTCGCCCGCGAGAAAGTGGACAGCCTCAACCGAGGCGAAAGTTACATCCTGGACATTCCCACCGAGCGGCTGAAGCCGCTGGTCGAGTCCGGGAAGTTCTGCGCGACGACGGATTACGCGGCGCTGGCGGATGCGGATACGGTGAGTATCTGCGTGCCGACGCCGGTCAACCGCGCCAAAGAGCCGGATATGACCTTCGTGATCGACTCGGTCGATGCCATCGCGAAGATCTGCCACGACGGGATGCTGGTCGTCCTGGAAAGCACGGCCTATCCGGGCGCGGCGGCGGAGATCATCCTGCCGCGGCTGTCCTTCAATGGATTCCGGGTGGGCGAGAATGTGTTTGTGGCGTTTTCGCCGGAGCGGATCGATCCGGCCAATCCGCGCTTCAATGTCCGCAATACGCCGAAGGTGATCGGCGGGGTGACGCCGGCCTGCACCGAGGTGTGTTCGGCGCTGTATGACGCGGCGGTCGATCAGATTGTGCCGGTATCGTCACCGACGACGGCGGAGATGGTCAAGCTGCTGGAAAACACCTTCCGGGCGGTCAATATCGGGCTGGTCAACGAACTGGCGATCATGTGCGATCTGCTCGGCGTGAATGTGTGGGAAGTCATCCAGGCGGCGGCGACCAAGCCATTCGGCTTCATGCCGTTCTATCCGGGGCCGGGGGTGGGCGGTCACTGCATCCCGGTCGATCCGCTGTATCTGAGTTGGAAGATGAAGACGCTCAACTACAACGCGCGGTTCATCGAACTGGCGGCGTCGATCAACATGGGGATGCCGGGCGTGGTAGTGGAACGGATCACCGAGGCGCTGAACGACGATGCCAAGCCCGTGCGCGGATCGCGGATCGTGGTGCTGGGGGCGGCCTATAAGCGCGATGTGGATGATGTGCGCGAGAGTCCGGCGCTGGAGGTGCTGCATCTGCTGCGGCACAAGGGCGCCGATGTCGTTTATCACGATCCCTATGTGCGCGAACTGCGGCTGGAAGATGGCGCGGTGATGCAGAGCGTGGCCTATTCGGAGGCGCTGCTGGAAGGCGCCGACTGCGTGGTGATCGTGACCGATCATCGCCGGATCGATTACCAGCATGTGGTGGATCACACGCGGCTGGTGGTGGACACGCGCAATGTCACGGCGGCGCTGAAGGGGCGGGCACGGGTGGCGCGGCTGTAGGGTGGCGTGAAGAGCATTTCACGTTGGGGGTAGTGTGTTCTCGGACGCCAAGAATGGCGTCCCTACCCAGACGGGAATCGTAGTGACGAGCTTCTGCCCGTCCGCTAGTGACGAATCTTGCCCCTAATTTGAAATACAACCGTGGTGTGTGGGCGGTTGTCGGGTTTTGGGGCAGCCAGATCACTTTAGTGTCTGGCGGCCGAAAAGCCATGTCCACTGAAGGGACAAAGGGCAGCGCAATGTCCGAGTCGATTTGTGAAAGACCCTCATGCCATCCGCCTTTACCCCAATAATAAAATGCGCCCTCTGATGGGAGGCGGTTGTCGGGTTTTGGCAGTGCGACTATACTCTGAATTACAAGTTATCGCATAGCAACAATCGGGCAGGCCGCGACTATGGAATTACCGTATCACTTGAAGGCGCTTCCCTCCGAAGCACTGGATGTCCTGCGTTACTTCGGCCAGCGGGATGAACCGTCGGCGCAGGCGTTGGTCATCAGCGACGAGGTGGGGTTGAGTGACCGCACCTTCGGCAAGGTGATTCGCCGTCTGGTGACGAAGGGCTACCTCCAGATGGACGGCGAGCAGTCCTACCGCCTGACCGAGCATGGCCGCGAAGCAGTCGAGGACCTGATGGCCTACGAGAAGGCCGCTCCACCGTCCCGGCGCGAGTATCAGGCGATCCTGGAAGAAGTCGTCACCCGCCATCTGACGCTGGTGACGCCGCGGCCGCTCCATGCCGGGATGCCGACCGACATTTTCATTGGCATTTCCCCTGCCCGCAAAATGGAAGAACTGAATCGCCCGCTGGATGTGGTGGTGCGGCTGACGCTGCTGAACGCGCAACCGGCGCGTCCACAGGAGATCAGCTTTGCGCTGGGCAGCGCGGCGGCGCAGCAGAGCTTCAAGGTGACGGCAGGGCTGTACGAGAAGGTGCGCTTCCGCGCCCAGGTGTACCAACTGGGGCCGAATCCCGACGACGTGAATGTGGCGGGCGGGCTGTACGTGGATGTGGATGTCACGTCAGCCAACGACCCCGCGCCGCCGGCACTGGTGGCTTATGGCGTCGATCTGAAGCTGACCGTCTAGAGTTAACCGTCTAGCCGCGTTTTTCCGTGGTACGCTCAAAACAGCATATAAAGGGTAATTGAGGACTCCAACTTCACGTTATGCCCACACAACCTCAGCAGGTCATCCGTCGGCTGAATATCTTCATTTCCTCTCCGGGTGATGTTCAGGAAGAGCGCAAGCTCGCCCTACAAGTGATCGAGTCAATCAACCGGCTGCCGATGGTGCGGGACCGGTGCGTGTTGATGCCGCTGCGTTACGAAGATTTCGTCCCGGCCATCATCGGGCAGTCTCCGCAAGCCATTGTCGATCAATACATGATGCAGGCGCGGCAGAGCGATATTTTCATCTGCATCATGTGGCATCGCATGGGGACGCCGGTGCATAAGGAGGATACGGGCGAGGTCTTCCAGTCCGGCACCGAATACGAATTCATGGATGCGTACCGGGCGTACCAGGCCGAGAAGAGTCCGCGCATTTTGCTGTATCGGGACCAACGGCCGTATCCAACCGATGTGGACTCCGAGCAACTGGGGCGGGTCAACCGCTTCTTCGAGCGGTTCACCACGGCCAATTCAGGCTATACCGGATTGTTCCGGCAGTTCAAGACGCTGGATGAATTCCGGGATGTGCTGCTTCAGGATTTGCTGACGGTGCTCCAGGAGTTGATCGGCGGGACGCTGAATCTGCCGCCGGATTTGCAGACCGCGCCGACCCTGAGTTGGGATGATCTGGCAAAGCGGATGCGCGGATTCACGGAGAAGATGGGGGCGCGCTACCGGGAGAAATACGATGCCGCGACTTACGTCCCGCGCCAATCGGCTGTCGAGCATTTCCGGCGCTTCCTGGACAGTGATCGGATCGTGACGGTCGTGACGGGGAAGGCCGGGACGGGCAAGAGCAGCTTCGTGCGCGGGCTGATCGACTCCAAAGTACCGGACGCGCTGATCTGGCTGTTGGACTGCACCCATCCGGGACTGGAGGCGATCCACGAGCAGGACATCGATACCTACATCGCGCGTTCGCTGGAACTGCCGATAGACCGTTTCCTGGACGCCTATGACGCGATCCCGATGGCGGCCGGAGGCGATCCACCGCGCGTGATCCTGATCTTCGATGCGGTGAACGAGTTCAAGGAGCGCCATCTGCTGATGACGCGGTTGGCCGATTTCGTGACCCGGATTGGGACAACGGCCATCAAGGTCATCATCACCTGTCGAGTCCCGGCCTGGAACGCGCTGAGCAAGGACTTCGCCGTCTCTACCGACCGGGAATATCACGCGGCCGGGCCGAACAGCTATATTTCGCTGGATGCGTTCAGTGAGTCCGAACTGCCGCAGGTCTACGAGGGCTATCGCAAAGCGTTCGAGTTGAAGTCGGACTACAGCGACTTGCAGCCGCAGGTGATCCGCTTCATTTCGCAACCGTTGTTCATGAAGCTGACGGCGGTGGCGTATCGCGGCGAGTCGATTCCTCGCAGGCTGATGCTGAAAGAGGTATTCGCGGCTTACATCGAAGCCTGCCTGGGCGAGGCGGGGATCGATGGCCCGGAATTCCAGGTGCTGCGCCGGGCTATCGAACTCATGTATGACAATGCCCAGCGAGAACTCAAACTGGCGCTGCTGAGCCAGGATCAGGAAGTCGGGCAGTACGTCCAGCCTGAACTGGATGCATCGCCGTATACCCATCTGGTCGAAAGCGGCCTGCTCAGCCAGATCAAATCTGGGGGCGCATCGCTGCTCCGTAAGATCGAGATGGTCTTCGTCACCTATGAACGGGTCTTCGAGTTCCTGCTGGCGGAGATCGTCTGTGGCGAGGTGACGCCAGAGCAGATCGTGGAGATGCTCGATCTGGCGCGGAGCAAGTCTTTCGTCCAGCTTCGTGGGGCGGCGGAACTGGCGCTGAGCTTCGCCATCATCAACGGGGCGCTGAAACCGCAGGCCATCGTGCAGATCGCGCGGATGGATCGACCCGACAGCCGCCAGTTCCTGGCCGATGTGCTGCATACGATCTACGAGAGCGGCGAACATCGATTGGCAAGCGATCTGGTGCGCGATCTTATCAAGGACGAGAGTCTATCCGCGCGGCAGTTGGCGCTGCACGTCACCTACCAACTGCGGTTGGATGCGGAACTGGTCAATCTGGCGTTTTCGGCAGACGCGATGGTGCGCGACGCAGCGGTGCTGTACATCTACCAGATCTGGAACCGGCTGCGGCTGGCCGGGCGGCTGGATGAAGGCTACGCGGTGGTGCGGCTGCTGACCGAGCAGGTGGGGATCACACGGCCGCGGGCACTTTCGGCGCTGATCTCGCTCACGGTGAATCTGCTGGTGCATATCATCGACAGTCCCGAGTCGCTGCTGCCGCTGCTGGAGATTTACCAGGAAATGCTGCGGCGCTTTGGGTTGGGGCGGCGCGAAGATCAGAACTTCTTCAGCCGGTTGTACGGGAATGTGGCCGAAGGAATCGTGGGCGCGCTGGCGCAGGTGACGGCCTTCCTGTTCACCGAGACACCGCTGGGCAATGACCGCCTGAACGAAGAATACTTCAACGACCCCAAGACCAAGCGGGCGCTGGTCGATGTCGGGACGCTGCTCGATCTGCCAAATCTGATCGGTCATGAGGACAAGCTGGCGCGTCTGATCCTCTGGCCGCATCCGCTGGTGCATTTCGCCAACCTCGGCACGATGATTCACTTCCTGTATCACCAACCGGAGGCGCATCTGCCGCTGATGCAGACGATTTTCGACCAGGAATACGACTATCGCTTCCGCGTCAAGTTCGATGTGCTGAACGCCATGACCTATTCGGCAGTCTGCCGGATTCGGGGCGGCTTGTCGATCCCGGAGGGGTACTTCACCCGGTTGGAGGAGAATTTCGAGAAGCTCTGGAAGATTGCCCACGAAATCCCGGAAGGTAAGGATCAGACCTGGCTGCAACTGGATGCCGCCGGGGACAAGACTTTCTTCGAGCGGGAAGGGGTCATGTCGGTCAAGCGGGCGCTGCGCCAGGGGGTGCTGAACGGACTGTTCACGATTGAGGCTCACCAGCAGCGGACGACCTTCAAGGTGGCTTCGGAGTTCCTGCCGCGCTTCATGGGTGATCCTGAGAATCACCTGGACGCACTGGATGTGACTGTCCTCATCGGTTCACTGGAGCAGGTGGCCTATCAAGGGCTGCCGGAGTTCGCCGTGCGGACGATCCTGGATGAACGGGTGCGCTTCCATTGGAAGGACGGCGCGTCGGATGGGGTGGTGCAGTCGCTCGCCAACATTCGCGCCTTCTACCAGGAGACGGTAGACAACCTGCTGCTGGAAGACGCGGGCAACCGCCCGCTCTGGGATCGGGTGCGTTCGGTCAGCGGGACGCCAGACATCCGCGAGCTGTTCCTGAACAACTGGAATCTGTGGATGATCGCATCATCGATTCAGTGGATCGTGCTGAAGATGCTGGGCGTGGCCGCTTTCGAGCTGGCCTTCTCCAAGAAAGTGACCGATCTGTTCAGCCGTCTGATCCACACCAGCCTGACGGCGCTGTTCGACTACGATGTGGTCAATGTGGGCTATGCCGAGTGGCATCTGGCGCACAATCCGAACTGGGACAACTGGGAGAAGTGGGGTATTCCGCGCGACATCATGACGGTCAAGCCGGAGGAACACGCCTACTACCGCAAGGCCATTCAGGAGTTCATCGCCGCCAATGGCCGGGGGATGCTGTACGAAGAATCGGGTCGGCCTCAGTCATGACGATGAGAACGTGATTCATGCTCGCGCTGGTCTCGCAGGGTATCAGCCTGGGATTCTCCGCTGGGGCGATGCCCGGCCCCTTCAACAGCTACCTGATCGGGGCGACGCTGCTGCTGGGCTGGCGGCGGGCGCTCATCATCGTGCTGACGCCGCTCATCACCGACGGGCCGATCATCCTGCTGGCGGTGGTGCTGCTGCGGCAGATTCCTGCCGATTGGATCCGCGTCATTCAACTGGTGGGCGGGCTGTATCTGATCTGGGTGGCGTATGGGGCGTGGCGGCGCTTCCGGCAGGGCGTGACGCTCACGGCGGACACGACGGCGACAGGCCGCACGCTGGCCCAGGGTTTGCTGATGAACTGGCTCAGTCCCGGCCCATACATCTTCTGGGCGACGATCAACGGCCCGCTGCTGATCCAGGCGCTCAACCAGTCGGTCTGGGCGGCGCTGGCTTTCCTGGCCGCTTTCTACGGGACGTTCCTGGGCATTCTGGTAGGGTATGTGATTGTGTTCGACCGGCTGCGGCGGCTGGATGAACGCTTCACCCGCGCGATTCTTCTGGTGACGGTGCTGGTGATGCTGCTCTTCGGTGTATCGCTGATTTTGCAGGGGTTACAGATCAGGGTGGCGGCCTGATCTACTCACGGTTTGCTCACCCGGAGCGCCTCGGGGTGCTTGACACTGCTCTGCATTTTGGCATATGCTGACAATCGGATGTTGCAAGAATTTAACATCCCGATGTTCCCTTCAAGCGCACGAGATATACGTTCGCAAAGCCTTCAGGTCAACGGTTATGATTGAGATTCCCAAACACGTCTGGATCGAGATGCACGAGGAGGCGGCCGAGCCGGACTCCTGCGATGTCATTGTCGAGACGGAGAACCAGAAGATTTACACGGCGCTGTTCGTGACGATCCCCTATTTTCAGCGACAGATGCAGTTGAGCTACACGGTCAGCAAGCAGATACCTGACACGGTTCCGGTGCGTTATGCTGTGCTGGAAACACCGCATGTGGTGGTGGAAGATCTCAGCCGCGACAGCATCGAAGATACCATCGACAACCTGTGCGCGCTGGATGTATTCGAGACCGTGTTCACGCTCGTCACCGAGCCGGAAGAAACCGAGGAAACTCGAACTCCGAGCGCGGGCAAGCGCGCAACGACCGAGGTCGCCGCGGTGGTGATCTCCGATGTCCTGGTGGTGGATGGGTGAGGGCAGGAAAGACCTGACGAAGCCCGCCAAAGCTGTCTATAATACGCCAGGCATCCTGACCTGGCGTTTTTATTTTCCCGAACCGGCGTCGGCAACCGACGCCCTCGAAGTCCTACTCAATACTCTGGAGCGATCATGTCCAAGCAGAATTACCTGGAGAGCCAGCTTTACCGCATCCGCCATTCGACGGCGCATGTCCTGGCTCAGGCGATGCTCGAACGCTTCCCGGAAGCGCAGATTGCCATCGGCCCGCCGATTGAAGACGGCTTCTATTACGACTTCGGTCTGCCCCGCGCAGTGACGGATGAGGATATGCAGTGGGTGGAAAGGCGCATGAAGGACATTCTGCGCGGCGGTCATGCCTTCTCCATGCGCGAGGTGAACGCGGACGAGGCGCTGGCTTTCTTCAAGGATCAGCCCTACAAGGTGGAACTCATCAAGGACCTGGTGTCCGGGCGTGTGGACGAAAACGGCAACGAGATTGCCGCGCCTGCCGGGAAGATCACGTTCTACACGCAGGATACGTTCACGGATTTATGCCGGGGGCCGCACGTCCAGAACACGCGCGAGATCAACCCGGACGCGATCAGCGTGACGTTCAAAGCGCCCGCCGGGGCTTACTGGCGCGGCGATGAAAACCGCGAGCAGCTCACGCGCATCTATGGCACGGCCTTCGAGACGCCTGAGCAGCTACAGGAATACCTGCATCTGCTGGAAGAAGCCCGCAAGCGCGATCACCGCATCATCGGTGAACGGCTGGGGCTGTTCACGATCAGCCCGCTGGTCGGCAAGGGTTTGCCGCTGTGGAAGCCTTACGGCGCGACGCTGCGCGACAACCTGGAACGCTGGCTGCGGCAGACGCAGATCGAAAACGGCTACCTGCCGGTGGTGACGCCGCACATCGCCAAGATCGACCTATACAAAACGTCGGGGCATTACCCGTACTACAAGGACAGCCAGTACGCGCCGATCCAGGTGGATGAGGAAGAGTTCCTGCTCAAGCCGATGAACTGCCCGCATCACATCATGATTTACAAGAGCGAGATGCGCTCGTACCGCGACCTCCCGCTGCGGCTGGCCGAGTTCGGGACGGTATACCGCTACGAGCAGTCCGGCGAACTCAACGGGCTGACGCGGGTGCGCGGCTTCACGGTCGATGATGCCCATCTGTTCGTGACGCCGGGGCAGCTCCTCGACGAGTTCAAGAAGGTCGTCGGCCTGATCCAGAACATCTTCGGCGTGCTGGGGCTGACGGATTTCCGCGCCCGCGTGGGCACGCGCGATCCGGCCAGCGACAAGTATGTCGGCGAGGATTCGCTCTGGGAAAGCGCCACGGCCGCGATCATCCAGGCCTGCGAGGACCTGAGACTGCCCTACAACGTCGAGCCGGGCGAAGCGGCTTTCTACGGCCCCAAGCTGGACTTCCTGGTGCGGGATGTCCTCAAGCGCGAGTGGCAGTTGGGCACGGTGCAGGTGGACTACAACCTGCCGGCGCGGTTTGAACTGGAGTACGTCAGCGAGAACAACGACCGCGCCCAACCGGTGATGATCCACCGCGCCCCATTTGGCAGCATGGAACGCTTCGTCGGCATCCTGATCGAACACTTCGGCGGGTCGTTCCCGGCCTGGCTGTCGCCGGTACAGGTGGTCATGATCCCGGTGGCCGACCGCCATCTGGAGTATGCCGAGTCGGTGGCGAAGCAGCTCCGCGTCGCGGGAATGCGCGTCGAGGTGGATGCGGGCAAAGCCCGGATGGGCGGCAAAATCCGCGAACACCGCGAACGGCATATCCCCTATCTGCTGATCGTCGGCGACAAGGATCAGCAGGCTGGGACGGTCAGCGTGCGGCTGCGGACGGATGAAGACCTGGGGGCAATGCCGCTGGCGGACTTCATCAGCCACGCCCAACGGGTGATCGACAGCCAGTCGCTTGATCTGAAGTAGCATTCAGGCGTAGGCAGAACAAAAAAGGGGCGCTCGACCGAGCGCCCCTTTGCTTGAGCTAGACGGTGAATTCGTCCAGCAGGTTTTCGGCAGTGGGCATATCCAGCCCGGTCTGTTCAGCGATCTGGTGGATGGAGCGGGTCGCCATCGGCAGCAGGCCGGTACGCATCTGGGCGCGGGAGCCGTTTTGCAGGGCGGGGTTGGTCTGAATCTCGCGGCCGACATTCGCCAGCCAGCGCAGGTTCGCCAGCACCTCGAAGTAATCCAACTGCTCGACGGTGACATCATCGAGGCGCTGGTATTCTTCCAGGATGAGGGGGTTCAGGTCGCCCAGGCCTTCACGGTGCAGCTTGGTGATGAGCCAGGCCAGGTCATAGCGGCGGTCGCTGATCTGCCAGCCCCAGTCGATGACGGTCTGGCGGCCATTTTCCCCGATCAGCACATTCCAGGGGTGGAAATCACGGTGGTTGATGCTGGGTCGCTTGCAGGGGACGGTATCCCGCCGGGCGGTCAGCCAGCCGAGGACGCTGGTCAGGGCGTCGTGACCATCCACCAGACCCTTCAGGTTGTACAATTCGCGCTTGATGAGGGTATAGTCGTCCTTGACGATCAGGTTATCGACCAGCGCCTTCAGGTTCATGTTGTGCAGATCGACGAGAAGCTGCACGAAAGGCGTGATGAGGGCAGGACGCTGAGCCGGCGGAGCTTCCTTCAGCACCTCGCCGAGCAGCCGCCCCGGAATCTGCTCCATGATGATGAAGGGGACGCCGATGTGGTTGGCGTCGGTCTCCGAGGCCAGCGGCCGCGGCACGGGATAGCCGCGAAAATGCAGGTTCTTGAGGGCGTGGCGTTCCTTGAGCGTCCGGTCTTTGCCGTACATGTCGTCCTGAAAGGTCTTCAGGATCAGCGATTGGCTTTCCGGCTGCCCATCCCGCAGGTATTGCAGGGTGAAGGCATAGACGCTGCTTTCCGGGTTGGTGGCGAGCATGGTGAAGGTCGGGATTTCGACCTCATCGAACTGGTCGAACTTGACGTAGCAGTACACGCGCAGGCGCGATTGGAGTTCCGTAGTCATCCAGGCAGTCTTTCTTGCTAAAACCTGCGCCGCATGTTAGCAGAAACGGGCAGAGCGCGGCAAGACGGCATTCGGAATGCATCCGTGGGGGTATCGAGGCACATGAAGGCAGAATGGATTCAGAGCGTCGAGCTGCAGATCGGCCAGGCGATCCGGCAGGCGACCGCCTTGAGCGGCGGCTGCATTGGGGACGTGTACCGGCTCGATCTGGCCGACGGCCGCCGCCTGGTCGCCAAAGTCAGCGATGGGTCGAGCGCCGCGCTCGATATTGAAGGCTACATGCTGCGCTATCTGCGGGAACACAGCCGCCTGCCGGTTCCTGATGTGCTGACCAGCACGCCGAGGCTGCTGCTGATGAGCTACCTGGAGGGCGACAGCCACTTCAACGCCGCCGCCCAGCGCCACGCTGCTGATCTACTGGCTGAGCTGCACCGCGTGCGCGGGAGCGCCTATGGTCTGGAACGGGATACGCTGATCGGCGGGCTGCATCAGCCCAACCCACCGACGGACTCGTGGATCGCCTTCTTCCGGGATCAGCGCCTGCGCTATATGGCGCAGGAAGCCGCCCGCGTCGGACGGCTGCCGGAGGCGGTGCTGCGGCGCGTCGAGCAGTTGGCCGGGCGGCTGGATCGCTGGCTGACCGAGCCGGAGTATCCGGCGCTGATTCACGGTGATATGTGGACGACGAACATCCTGGCGCAGTCGGGGCGCATCACCGGGTTCATCGACCCGGCGATTTATTACGCCGACCCGGAAATCGAACTGGCTTTCAGCACACTGTTTGGGACGTTCGACCGCCCGTTCTTCGAGCAGTACCAGCAGCACCGACGGCTGCGTCCGGGCTTCTTCGAGGAACGGCGCGACCTCTACAACCTGTACCCGCTGCTGGTGCATGTGCGTTTGTTCGGCGGGGGGTACGTCGGCTCGGTGGAGATGACGCTGCGGAAGTTCGGGTGTTAATGCGAATTCCACCACAGAGACACAGAGAACACAGAGAAAGACGGAGAGGGCGCGGGGAGATGCCGCGCCCTGGGGTTAATCGGGGAAGTTGGCTAGACGAGCTTGGCGTTGAGGGTCATCGGGACGGCGGCCAGGGCGCGGGAGATCGGGCAGCCGGTCTTGGATTTCTCGGCCAGTTCGTTGAACTGCTCGGCGCTGACGCCGGGCACTTCGGCCTCGACGGTGAGGGTGATGTGGTTGATGACCGGGCCTTTGTCGTCACGGCCAAAGTCGAGTTCGGCGTTGGCATGGACGCGAATGGGCGGGAACCCGGCGCTGGTCAACTGGGCGGCGAGGAACATGGCGTAGCAGCCAGCGTGGGCCGCGCCGATCAATTCTTCGGGGTTGGTCTTGGTGGCATCATCTTCAAAACGAGATTTGAAAGTATACGGGCCGGAAACCGCGCCGCTGCCGACGGTGAAGCTGCCATCGCCCTCACGCAGCGTACCCTTCCAGACTGCATCTGCTTTACGCACGGCCATACGATAATCCTCCTTCGACTGGTTCATATTGGCACTGCTGACAGTATCACAGCCAGTGGAAGATGCCCACTGGCTATCACAGATTATTAAGCTATGGTCTGCTGGCAAGGTGGAACGAGTGTGTTAGACTCGCCGGGACATCACCGGAAGGAATTCAACATGCGCCTGGCTGTGTTATCCGATATTCATGGCAATCTGCTCGCGCTGGAAGCTGTCCTGCAAGACCTGGAGGCGGCGGGCGGCGCGGACTTGACCTGGTGTCTGGGCGATCTGGCCGCGTTCGGGCCGCGCCCGGCTGAATGCATCCGGCGCGTCAAGGCGCTGGCCGAAGCCGACGAGGGCAAACGCTTCAAGGTCATCGGCGGCAACACCGACCGCTACATCGTCAATGGCGAGCGCCCGCGCTGGCCTTCCGCCAAAGATCAGGCCGGGCTGACGGCCATGCTCTCCGAGTGGCAGAACTTCAATGCCGGGCTGCTGTGGGGAGTCGGGCAGCTTGCCTTCGACGACTACGAGTTCCTCAAGAAGATCCGCGGGCGGGAACTGTCCCACAAGGTCGAAGGCTACGGAACGGTCATTGGCTATCATGCCGTGCCGGGCGACGATGAAGCCTTTCTGACGCCGGAAACGCCCGACGAAGAAGCCCGCGACTTCCTACTGGATCAAGAGGGGCGGCTGGCCCTGGGCGGGCACATCCACCGCCAGTTCGACCGCGAGGTACGCGGCTGGCGCATCGTCAATGTGGGCAGCATCGGGATGCCGTTCGATGAACGTGGGCAGGCCAGTTGGGCGCTGATCACATTCGAGGGGGGGCAGACGGCGGTCGATCTGCGGCGCGTGCCTTTCGATGTCGAGGCGGTCATCGACGACCTGCGGGCGGTCGGCTATCCGAGCGTGGAGTGGTCGGCGGGGCGGCTGCGTCCTGCGGTGTAACGTGGCGGGGCGCTGGCGCATCTAATCCGCATTGGCGAGCTTCCAATAAGGACAGCAAGATGGACTTCGGGGACAAGCGCGAAAAACTGCTGGGCGAACTCGGCGACAAGCAGGATTACGGCATCTTCCTGGCGGCGCAGATGGGCGGCGTGCCCCAGGAACTGCAATTAATGATCCAGACGGCGCGGCTGGATGAACAGGCCAACGGCCTGCGCCCGCGCAGCCAGTACGTCCTCCGGGCGCTGGGGGTGGTCGAACACCGCTTCAGCCTGGGGATTTTCGGCAGCCTGTTCTTCGCCGACGAACATCCCGTCCTGCTGCACTACAATGCCCCACGGGCGGTCATCCAGTTTGAAGGCCAACCGGATGATGTCAACGAACTGGTGCTGGACATCACCCAGGCCTACCTCAGCACGTTCGGCCCGTGGCGCGAACTGGCGAAGGACCTGAACCGGTCGCAGCCGCTCGTCGATCTTCTGCAAAGTGGTTCGGGCGTATTGGGGACAATGCCGCTGCCGGGGGCGGAACGCATGACCCGCGTGCTGGCGCATCACGGCCTGAGCGCCCGCCTGGACGAGAATGCGCCCTATGAACTGGATGACGAGCATGGCCGTTCGCGCAAGATGAAGCTGCTGGGCATCGATGACTCGTACTGCATCGCGCTGGATTTCAGCGTAGACGAACTCGGCAAAGTCTGACCACAAGGAGGCTGACCGATGGAACTTCAATACAATGTGGCGTTGGTGACGGGCGGCGCGTCCGGTCTGGGTGAGGCCTGCGTGCGCCGGTTCGTCGGGCAGGGCATGAAGGCTGTCATCCTGGATCGGGACGCCGAGCGCGGCCAGGCATTGGCGGCAGAACTAGGCAGCGCGGTGCGCTTCGCCCAGGCCGATGTCACCCACGAGGAGGATGTCCAGCGGGCGCTCAGTCTGGCCTACGATGAACTTGGTGGGCTGCAAGTGGTGGTCAACTGCGCCGGGGTCGCCTGGGCGTCGCGCACCATCAGCAAGGAAGGGCCGCACGCGCTTGACCTGTTCGAGACCGTCATCCGCATCAACCTGATCGGCACATTCAACGTGATCCGGTTGGCCGCCTTCCGCATGGCCCAGAACGCGGCCAACGCCGAGGGTGAACGCGGCGTCATCGTCAACACGGCCTCGGTCGCGGCCTTCGACGGGCAGATTGGGCAGGCGGCATACTCGGCCTCGAAGGGCGGCATCGTCGGGATGACGCTGCCGATTGCCCGCGATCTGGCACGGTTGGGCATTCGCGTGGTGACCATCGCGCCGGGCATCTTCGAGACGCCGATGGTGGCGATGCTGCCGGAAGAAAGCCGCGCGTCGCTGGCCGGGCAGGTTCCGTTCCCCAGCCGATTGGGACGGCCGGATGAATATGCGCGGCTGGCGCAGCACATCATCGAGAATCCGTTCCTGAACGCCGAGACGATTCGTCTGGACGGCGCGGTGCGGATGCAGCCGAAGTGAGCGATCAAGGGCGGCGCTCGGCGCAGGCCGAATACATCTCGCCGAGGAAGCGGCTGGGGACAGCGGCAAGCTGGCGGATGTTCACGAAGCCAGCGCGGGCGGCCACCTCCGCCCAGGTCGGATAGGCGAGGGGGTGCGGAACCCAGGTGTTGCCGTGGTCGGTGTTGTACTCGACCAGCAGCAGCCGTCCGCCGGGTTTCAGGCGGCTCCAGGTCTGGCGCAGCACTGCCAGCGGATCGCGGTGGAAGTGCAGGCTGTTCGCCATGACCACGCCATCCAGCGGCGGCAGGTTGAGCGGCTGCATGAAGTCGGCGGCGTGGACGATCAATTTCACAGCGGGGAAGCGAGCGGCCATCTGCCGCTCGTTTTCGTTCAGGGCGCGGACATCCCGATCCACGGCATGGATCACCCCGTCCGCGCCGATCAGGTCGGCCAGTGCCAGCGTGAAAGCGCCGCTCCCGGCTCCCAGATCAGCCCAGATGCCACCGCGTTCAGGGATACCTCCAGCCAGCAGCTTGACGTGCGCGGTGTGATCCATTGCCGCCCCGATCAGTGCGTGACCATTTCGGTGGCGGCGGGCACGGGAACGGATGGGGTGGTAAGCTGCCACTCCCTCAACCCCTTCCGCAGCAGGAACATCAGGGCGGCCCCGATCATCAGCAGCACGGCGTTGATCTCGATGGCGGTGGCGATGCCCAGGTTTTCCGCCATTGCCCCGACCACCAGCACGGCTACGGTCTGAAGCCCGAACGAGATCATGGTGAACAGGCTCAGCAACCGCGCCCGCATCTCCGGCGGGGACATCACCTGGAGCAGTCCCAGCGCGGTGGCGATCACGGTCGGAGCGCCCATGCTCCCCAGGAACAGGCTGATGACCGAGAGTGGCAGCGACCGCGACAGCCCGAAGACCAGCAGCCAGAAGCCCATCCACAGCGTCGCAGCGGTGAAGGCCAATCCAGAGCGTTTGAGCGACTGGTAGATCGGGATCACGATCACGACGGAGATCAGCGCCCCCGCGCCGGAGGCCGATTGCAGCAGTCCGAAGGTCTGCGCGTCGCCGCCGAGGAGCTTTTCCGCCACAGCCGGAAGCTGGCTCATGATGACCGAGATGACCAGCAGCACGACCATCGTCGCAAAGATGAACAAATCCTGCATCCGGGGATGGGCGCGGAGGTAGCCCAGCGCCTCCCAGATTTCGCCCAATGGATGCACCTGGCCGGTATGCCGCCGCACCTGGTTGGATTGCAGCACGACCAGGCTGGCGATGACCGCCAGGAAGCTCAACCCGTTGATCCAGAAGGTCGGGGCCAACCCTTGACTTGCCAGGATGAAGCCGGCGATGGCTGGGCCGACCATGCGGCTGATTTGCAGCACGGTGGCGTTGAGGTTGACGGCTTTGCGAACCTCGCCCATCCCGGATAGGTCGCCCAGGAAGGCCTGCTGCGCGGGCAGGTCGAGGGCGGTGATGACCCCCAGCGCAAAGCTCAGCACGAAGACGTGCCAGATTTGTACGGAGCCGGTCTGCACCAGCAGCGCCAGGATGAAGGCCAGCGCCATCAGACCAATCTGGGTTCCGATCAAGAGCTTGCGGCGATCCAGCCGTTCCGCCCAGACTCCGGCCCAGGGGCCGAGCAGCAGAATCGGCAGGGCGCTCAAGGCCTGCACCATGCCGTTAGCGGCTTCCGACCCGGTGAGCTGCCAGACCAGCCAGCCCTGAGCAGTAACCTGAATCCAGGTTCCGATCAGGGAGACGGCCTGACCGCCAATGTA
Organism: Anaerolineae bacterium; assembly: GCA_016788965.1. Taxonomy (GTDB): domain Bacteria; phylum Chloroflexota; class Anaerolineae; order Aggregatilineales; family Phototrophicaceae; genus CFX2. The sequence continues at coordinate 18,618 of JAEUQZ010000038.1, forward strand.
GATGCGGAAGCTGCGGAAGCGCAGGGGCGAGAAGCTTTCGCGGAAGGTGCTGAGTGGATTCACCGGAACGCCTTTGTGATGGATTGTGGATCAAGGCAGTTGTACTTGAATCCAGAGGGGTTGAGCAAGTCCCAGCTTACCAATGGCATCATGCCCCAATACGAATTGAACCACAGAGGCACAGAGGACACAGAGAAATACAGAGGGGACAGCTCTACCTGGAAGGTAAAGCTGCCCCGATTATGGCTGAGCTACAGCACCGAGGCGGTGACAGGCGTGCCCAGACGATCCTTCAGGAAGGCCTTGACGATGTGAACCGGGATGGCGAAGCCCACGTCGGGGCCGGTAATCATGGTGTTGATGCCGACCAGCCGCCCGGCGGAGTCGATCAGCGGGCCGCCGGAATGTCCCGGACGCATGTGCAGATTGAGGGCGATCCATTCGCGTCCCGGCTGCATCTGGTTGACTTCCGGCAGGTTGTCGCCCGTGCCGATGACCACGCCGGCCGTCACCGCGCCGGTGACGCCCCAGGGATGGCCGACGGCCATAACCCACTGACCGGGCTTCAACCCGCGCGAATCGCCGATGGCGATGGTGGGCAGATCGGTGGCTTCGACGCTCAGCGCCGCCAGATCGAGGCTGTCATCGGCGGCGATGACCTGGGCGGCCAGCTTGCGGCCATCCGGCAGCGTGGCGCTCAGGTGATGGCATCCACGGATGACATGGGCGTTGGTGACGATCAGGCCGTCACTGTGCCAGATCGTGCCCGCGCCTGCGCCGCGCCCGTTGCTGATCTGCACCAGACTGGCATGGACCCGCGCGATGCGGTCGGCGGCGGCATCGTTCAACTGTTCAACGAGGGTAGACATAGGTTCCTACGGTGATCCTCACATCGATTTATAGGCGAGGAGAGCAGCGGGGCAGTCCCCGGAGGGACGCCCCGCGTTCAAGCGAGACCCTATGGGCGCTCGCCAACGGTCGCGCTGAGGTTATGAACCTGACCGCCGCGCACGATCTTGAGGGTGGCCGTCGCGCCGATGGATGTGGCTGCCAGCGCCCCCAGCAGGTCTTCCATGCCTTCGACCTTGTGGCTGCCGAGCGTCACGATAGTATCGCCCAGGTACAGCCCGGCTTTCTCGGCGGGGCTGTCATGTTCGACCGAGACGACCAGCGCCCCGGTTTCCTGGCCGAGCGACTCGGCGGCGGCAGCGGGCAGCCGGGCGGGC
>JAEUQZ010000390.1 GCA_016788965.1 Anaerolineae bacterium
GGCAAGGCAGAAGTCTCCTCGATCTTGTCGTCCACGGCCCCAGCTACCGATGGGCCACGAAGTAGATGGCCGTTCCAATGACAGCCACCGAGACAAAAAGAATGATTAATCCCAGGTCAGAACTGATGCTCATCACCATCACCCCCGTTTCAATCGAATTGCCAGTACCCAGAACAACAAGTACAAGAGGATTCCCAAGACCAGCGCCAGGAGATTGACTTCCTGCTGTACCAGTTGTCCCAATGCCAGGATCACCACACCGCCGTTAGCGGTGTCCATGAGTTTGTCAGCGATGAAATCCCGCTGTTTTTCGGTGAACCTGACCCACTTCATACCGATTATTATAACATACAACATCTTTCCCTTGACGGGAAAGCCCCTGACAAGCTGGCAACGCTGCCCCCTGATCCAGCAGAAGGAATATTCGCCGAACTCTCACGGGCTGGGTTTGGCTCCATCGTCAAGTCATCCGCGAACCGGACAGCATTTCACTGCCCGACAGCCATAGCCCTGCGCCTGTAGCCTCCCGCCAGTCCCCGCCTGGGAGAGGCCGAGGGCGGAAAGCAGAGCGTGTTGAGATCATGAATCATCCAGGCGATCCGGCACAGGGTCGGGTGGTGCAGCCCGTAGCGGCTGAGCCGCTGCTCCTCGTCCTCTAAGCGGAAACGGTAGAGCCTTGCGGGGCGACGGAGGCGTTTGCGCTCCGCCCAGGCCACGAGGCGCAGCAGTTCCCGGCGGCGGTTGCAACTTCTCAAGATGGCAAAGAGGGTCTGAACGGGGGAATGCATAGCGACTGGTTTGAGTCTAGGAGATCGGGGCTGGGGGAGTCAAGCCCTCGCGCAGAGAAGGCTCCGCCCGCAGGCCGCCACCCATCCTGCATGGGTGAGCGGGTGTCCTGCTGTCCTTTTGGCAGGATAGAGAAAGGATGCCGTCGCCTCGTGCTGTGCAAGGCCACCAACCCGGAGACGATCTCCGCGCTCAGGGAATTCCAGCATAGCATGTTCAGCGCCATCCCGCAGTCGCAGCGAAGATCGGCTCTGAGGCCGAAACGAGCGGCTGGAAACCCGCTTCGCCCCCTTTGAGCCAGATCGGGGCAGTCAGGATCGTCTCTGCTGAAACGGCCTCCAATGTCGTGAACGAGAAGCGCTGGGCGTCCTTCCCGGCGATCCGTTCGGTCTGCTGCTTGAGGTTGTGCAGCCGCCGCTTGCCTGTGGTGACGACCAGCCACTGCCCGGCATTCACCCCGAAGCGCTGCTTGTAGGCGGAACTGGCGAGATAAGCCAAGCCCGGCAGGACTTTCTCCCGGCCAAAGCGGGGGTTGTCCGAGGTGCGGTTGTCCAGTTCCAGAAGGAAGCGGAAAGTGCGTCCCAGATGGCTCAGGCCGCAGAAGCCATCGGGGGTGACGTTGCGGCTCTGGCGCGTCCCGTTGGGGAGGCTGTAGGCCACCCTGTCAGGATAGGCATGAAAGTCGCCTTCCGGTATCCATTCGGCCAGGGAAAAGCCCTCGCTCTGTTCACAGGCTTGCTGAAAGGCAATCCGCACGTCGTTGACCGCCAGATCATGCTCGACTTGCAGCCAGCGCGGTTCCTGGCGGTAGCGGAAGGTTTCCAGAGTCTCCCCGGCCAATCCCGCGACCAGCGCCGCGCCTTTGTCGTCCAGCCAGTAGATCAGATCAGGCAGGCTGGCCCGCTGCTTGCGGGAGGGGCGCTGGACATAGCCATGCTGGTAAAGAAGCGTCATCCGCACCCGCAGCTGCGTGTCCCCCGTGAAGAACAACCGCTTGATCTGGGCGCGAGACAACAGCCCGTCATGGGCATGGATCGCTTCCAGGATGCGTTTGTCGCGGGGGGTGAGTTGCATCGGTGGCGGATCGTTCACCCGGCGAAAGGCCGGGAGAGGCGCGGGGGTACTCATATGCGGTCACGGTATCACGTTTGCCCAGACAAACTCAAGCACCCCTGCCCTCACTCCACCAGGGGGCGTTGCTGCCGCCCTGACACCGCCTCCCAGATCGGCGCAGTCAGCACCGTCTCTGCCGAGATCGCCTCGATGGTCGTGAACCAATACTTGCGATCTCCGCCTTCGGCCTCAACCACCCGCTTGAGACTGAGAAGCCGCTTCTCGCCCGTGGTGACAATCAGGATGCGAAGGCTCCTCGCTTGAAAGCGTTCCTGATACAACCCGCTGGTGGTGTAGGCCTGATAGACGGCAATCTGCGGGGCGACTTTGGACAACTGCTCGGTTCCACGATCCACTTCCAGAAAAAAGCGCATCACCCCGCGCGGCGTCTCTATCGCCCCGTAGCCATCCGGCAGCACGGGTTTTTCGACCGTCCGTCCCCGGCCATCCATCAGGCCGACGTAATCAGGAGCCGCCCGAAACTGCCCTTCGTCGCGCCATTCCAGAAGCGTCCAACCGTGAAGCGACGCCGCCCGCATGATCGCCAGCCGTACCGTGTTGATCGCCAGCGTGTGCTCGACGGTGTGCCAGCCGAGGCTGCTCTGCCGGGGCAGCCGGATGGCGTCGCGCTCATAGCCGTAGCGGTCAACCAGCACCTGCACTCCACGTCTGCCCAGACTGTAGAGGGCCGGAGACGCCGCCGGAGCCGTGGTGACGCGGGTCAGGAAGTGGCGGTTCAGGAACTCGTGCTGAAACAACCGCTGCAAACGGTACTGAGCGGTCGAGCGCGAGGCAAAGAACAGCGTTCGGATGTGTTCGCCCGTCAAGAGGCGACAATCATGCACCAGCCGGATGATCTCGCCATCCCGCTCGGTGAGTGCCATCGGCGGACGTTCCCCTTCCTCGACCCGGCGGTGGCGCGGACGGTTCTGGCGCGGTGGGGTGGGTATCATTCAAAGTCCGTCAGATCATCCGACCCTGATGCCGCTTGCTTGCGTCCCTTCTTGGGGAGGGTCTTCCGGGCAGGCTTGGACGCTTCTTCCTCGTCCGATGCGCCCCGGTAACGCGCCTCCAGCCAGGCCTTGACCGCCTGTTTGGGGAGAAAGTCACTCAGCCCCTCCGCCCGCGTCCAGGCCGGATGGTTCGCCTGCGGCAGATCGCGGGTTGTCAGGAGAAAGGCGGGTTGGCTGTCGCCGTGCGCCCGCGTCTTGACCAGCGCCCGGTAGCGACCCAGCGACAGCAGCGTCCCTTCGTCGATCTCTTTCCCCAGCACGCTCCTGAGCTTCCCGGCATCCTCCGGCCCGACTTCAAAGGAACAGAGCGTCCCGGCGTTCCCCAGAATCCCCTCGCGGGTTTCTGCCGACAATTGCCCCATGAACTGGTTGGCAAGGGTCAGCGACAACCCGAACTTCCGCGCCTGACTGAACATGTCCGGCAAGGGGGTCGTCACGAAGCGTTCGACCTCATCGACGAAGACATACGCCCGTGGCAGTGCCCCATCGGGCAGATACGGCAGTCCCTCCGCCGCCAGGAACAACCCACCCAGGAAAATCGCGCCGAGACTGCCCACCTCGCTGCGGATCGCTTCCCCCGCCAGACTGACCAGGACGATCTTCCCGCCGTCGATGCAGCCGCGCCAGTCCAGGCTGTGCGGGTGACAGGTCATGTATTCCAGTGCCCGGTTGCCGAGAAAACTGCTCGTCCGGTTCTGGATCGGGCGATAGAGTTCCTTGCGCTCGCCTGCCGAGCGCTTCCCGAAACCACGCCAATACTGGAGGGTCGCAATCGACACCTCGTCACTCTCCTCCATCCGCGCGACGACACTCTGGCGGTAGGCCGTGTCGAAGAACAACCGCTCGATGTCCAGCGGCGTCGCCTGCGGGTCGGTCAGGAGCGCCTGGATGAGATGGCGCATGGTGACATCCATCTGTCCCTCGACCCAGATGTCGGCATACACCTTCCGCATCACCCAGTAGACGGTGTTGAAAGCGGTGTGAAACGACACTCCTGGCGGGATGCGGAACGGATTGATCGGGACGGGCTGGCTGCTGTCGCCGCAGGCCAGGAGCACCACCTCGCCCTGGCGTTCTGACGGGATGCTGCGAGCCAGAATGCCGTCGATCAGCTTGCCGTGCGGATCAAGTACCACCACCCCACGCCCGCCAGCGATGTCCTGGTGGATCAGGTTATGGAGAAGGGTACTCTTGCCGGTTGAAGTCTTGCCGACGAGGTAGCTGTGGGCGCTGCGGTCGGACAAGGGCAGCGACACCGGGACGCGCTGCCCGTTGACGGTGGCATCCCCCAGACAGATCGTCGCGTGGCGTTGGTCTCCGGTCAGGGCGCTGGGAGCATTCCCCTCCGCCCAGACGATCTTCTCGGCGCGGTAGCGCTCATCCGGCAGATGCCACAGACTGGCGATCTCGGCAGGCGTCAGCACCATCAGGTACTGCTTCCATTCCGGGCGGCGAATCTGCACCAGCGCTGTGATGAACATTTCAAACCAGGGCACACTCGCCTGCCCTTCGGTCGTGATCTGCCGGACGAAGGGCTTGGGCAGGCTGCTGACGATCCCGTTGTGGCGCGGCGACTGAAGCTGGGCCACATCGCGGGCAATCTGCGCCAGTTCGGGCAGGCGCTCCTCGCGCTCGATGGCGGCGCGCAGCACTTTGTCGATCTGCCGGCCGGCATGGAAGCCTGCCGC
>JAEUQZ010000391.1 GCA_016788965.1 Anaerolineae bacterium
TGCCGCAGGTATTGGAGCATTGCGCTGCGGAGAGTTTTTGGAACGCCAGCGAGACGGGTTGGCAGCGCGGCCCAATCGAACAGCCCGCCAATCCTGCCCTGCGCTGGGGGATTGGCATGGCCTGTGGATTCAAGAATGTGGGTTTCAGCTTCGGCTTCCCTGAACAAAGTTGGGCGACTGTTGAGTTATATGGCAGGGCTGAAATCGAGCGCGTGGTAATCCGTCATGCGGGCGCGGATGTCGGCCAGGGCGCGCATACCGCATTCGTCCAGATGACCGCCGATGCCGTCGGCGTGCCCATGGAGAAAGTCCATCTGATCTCCCATGATACGGCTGAAACGCTCACCTCTGGCAGCGCATCCGCTTCACGGATGACGTTTATGGCGGGGAATGCTATTCGGGGCGCGGCAGCGAAGGCGCTGGAACAGTGGAAACAAGAAGATCGCCCAGCAGCGGCGACTTTCCAATACCGGCCCCCAAAGACTACGCCCTATGATCCGATGACGGGGCGGAGTGAACCCAATTTCGCTTATGGCTATGTCGCGCAGGCAGTCGAAGTGGAAGTCGATATCGAAACCGGGTTAATTCGCCTTGTTCGGGTGATCTCTGCGAACGACGTGGGCCGCGCGGTAAATCCAGATCAGGTGCAGGGGCAGATCGAAGGAGCCGTCGTTCAGGCGCAGGGATATGCGTTGATGGAACATCTGATTTCTGTCGATGGAAAGATCAGAAACCCATATCTGTCTACCTATCTGATTCCGACGGTGTTGGATGTGCCGGAAGAGGTGAAGTCGGTCGTTCTGGAATACCCCGATCCTATTGGCCCCTGGGGCGCACGTGGTATGGCCGAAATGCCCTTCCTGCCACTGGCTCCGGCGATTATTGCCGCAGTCCACGATGCGACCGGGGTTTGGTTCGACACAATACCGCTCACGCCTGATCGGGTGGTTGCCGCACTTCGTGAACATGGGATCGGCGTCCCGCAGTGACAGGTGATCTGCTGGTAAGCCCTGCGTTCCCGGAATTAGGACGAGCAGGCGGCTGGCAATGAAACTTCAGCAGGCTTTTGAGGTCACACCGGGCGATGTCATCGCCCTGGTGGGAGCGGGAGGGAAGACCTCGACGCTGTTGGCGCTGGGGCATGAACTGTCTCAGGCTGGAATGCGTGTCCTGGCGACGACCACGACCCGCATCGGGGTCGATCAACTCGATCTCATGCCCTTTGCCACCACGCTTGATGAAGGGATGCGTCATCTTTCCCTGACGCTGGGTGAGAACCGTTTTGTCTTCCTCTACAACGAGATTCGCGGGGCGAAAGTTCACGGCCCTGGACTCGAATGGATTCCTCGTCTGTTGGACTCGGTCGATTCGGATGTTCTTCTGATCGAAGCCGATGGCGCAAGGGGTCTTCCGCTCAAAGCACCGAAACCTCATGAACCCGTGATTCCGGCTGAGTCTACGCTGGTTGTGCCGATTGCTTCGCTTTCGGTGCTGGGACAGCCGCTCGACGAAGAGCATGTCTATAACGCGCAGGCCATCGATGCGCGTTATGGGTTTGGTCTGGGTAATCGTGTGAAATCCCCGTGGGTTGCCCAAGTTCTCCGCGATGAAGAATTGGGGCTGAGGGGCGTACCACTGCATTCCCGAGTCATCACGTTGCTCAATCAGACTTCGCCACCGGGCTATGCCCGCGCTCGCGCCCGGCTGATTGCCCAGTTCATTCTCCGGTCGCCGCGCATCTATGGGGTTGCGCTGGGTTCGGTACGCAGCGCCGATCCGATCTTTGAAGTGCAGCGGCATGTCGGCGCAATTGTCCTGGCTGCGGGGTTGTCCCGCCGGATGGGACAGCCCAAAGTGCTGCTGCCCTGGACGCGGGGACGCAGCATCCTGGAGCAGATTTTGGAGCAGCTTGCTCTGGCGCGGGTTCCGAACGTGGTCGTCGTGACCGGGCATCGGGCCGGTGAGGTGACGGAAGCAGCCACGCGCGCAGGTGTGAATGCGGTCTTCAACGAGCAGTATGCTACTGGTGAAATGCTCTCTTCGGTGAAAGCGGGTCTTCGTGGAATGCCGGAGCATGTTTCGGCTGCCTTGATTGTCCTTGGAGATCAACCGCGCATTCAGGCGCGTGTCCTCAACCAACTGCTGGTCGCCTATTCAGAGGGCGTGAGCGATCTGATCGCACCAAGCTTCAAAATGCGGCGGGGCCATCCCATCCTCATTGGACGGCGCTATTGGCCGGAGATTCTGGCTCTGCCCGATGGGGGTGCTCCGCGTGATGTGATCGACCGGCATCAGGATAAGCTGGCCTATGTCACTGTGGACAACGACAGCGTACTGCGGGATGTGGATACACCCGAAGAATACCGCCAGGAACGCCGTCTAGCCGGGCTTGATCAGTGACGCGGCAGACGGGTGGGCTGCATGTCGCGCCGTAGGGTGACGGGGCGCTTGTTCACACTGCCGTGAGCCAATTCCCGAAGCAGATCAGAATGTTCCATCGGCGTGACCACAATCATGACCTCATCTTCCTGAAGCAGATGATCTCCTGGCGGCGCGTACAGGTATTGTCCTGAAGAGAGCCGCAGCCCGATGACTCCCGCGCCGAACTGCTCCGATAGTCCTAGTCCCTGGATAGTCTGGCCGATCCAGAGCGAATCGTGTTCCATGTACAGCTCAGCCGTTTCAATTCCCGCCGCATAGTTGAATAACACATACTGGAGAAAGTCGCTGATGACCGGGCGGGTCGTCGCCAGAAGGACGAACTGAGCGGCGACCTGATAAGGTGTAATCACGCGGTCGGCCCCGGCACGCGCCAACTTAGGGGCAATGTCTTCCGAAGGCGCAGCCGCCGTGATGAGCAACCGTTTGTTGATCGCCCGGCAGTTCAGAACAGTCAAGACGCTGCTGGCCTTGTCTTCCGCCGTCACCATGACCGCCAAAGCCCGCTGAATCCCTGCCGCCTTTAAGACCGCTTCTTGCGTTGAATCGCCCTGAATGACCAGAAATCCGCGCTGAAGCAGGTGTTCGACATATTCAGAGTCATTGGAAATGATGACGAATGGGCGCGCCGGATTGAGCTTGGCGATGGCGTTCTGGGCAATTCTCCCTGCGGCGCAGATGATGTAGTGCTGCGACATCTTCGCGGCGGCTGCGGCCGACTCCTGAAGGGTTCGGGCGGGATGGGGAGCGAGGGGTGGTGGAGTGGCAACGGCCAACCGCTGCCAGTTAGGGACGTGCGGCTGGGATGAGGTGTTCTTTCGACAGGCTGCTTGCAGCGCGTTGATCCGTTGTGCAGGAGCGACCGCGATCAGGATTTCGCCTTCATTCAAGATGCGATCATCGGTTGGCGCGTAATCGTAGGTCGCATCGTCGCGGCGGATGCCGATGATTCCGGCGCTGAAGTGTTCACGCAGCCGAAGGTCGCCTATATGCTTGCCAATCCAGGGTGAATCATCCCAGAGATAGAGCTGCGTGATTCCAAGATTGGATTGCTGGCTGAACAAGATGGATGTGAAGAAACCGTTGACGGCTGGACGCAGCGTGACGTTGTTCAAAAAGCTGGCCGCGGCATCGTAATGGGCGATGACCCCGTTTGCCCCGACCCGCACCATCTTGGCGGTGAGGCTTTCATCCAGCACGGCGGCGGTGATCTGGAAGTCCGCATTCAGGTTCCGGGCGGCGAGGACGGTGAGCAGGGCTTCGGTGTCGTTGTCCAGGATGACCATCAGGGCATGGGCGTGGTGGATTCCGGCTCCTTTGAGGACGGCCTCGCTGGTTGGATCGCCCTCGACGACCAGAAGTCCGGTATCGGCGATGTGATCGGCGAAGCCGTGATCCGGCGTGACGACGACGACGCGATCCAGGAGTGTTTCCGAGCGGTGCAGGAAGCGAAGGGGAGCGATGAGGACAGAACGAATGAAGCGCCACAAGCGGGATCGCTGGCGTCTTTCGGAGGTTCCGAACAGCCAACCGATGAACCGCTCGATGGGAGCGGCCATCAAGTCGATCTGAAGCTGCTGGCGACGCGAGGCGGCTTCGGTCAGATAGTGAATGGTGTCATCGACCAACTCACCTGAGCCACAGATGATGTAGTGGTCATGAAGGTGGCTGACCGCGCGTTGAATTCTCCTTCGTTGACGCACCTCGCGGATGGCCGGGCTGACGAGGAAAGTCGCGGTGGCCTGAAGGCCGTAGGCTACGGCTCCGATCCCGAACAGAATGAGGATGACGGTGAAGATGCGGCCCGCGTCGGTGCGGGCGTAGATGTCTCCGTAGCCGATGGTGGCGAGGGTGATGACGGTCAGCCAGATGGAGTCCAGCAGCGCGTAGCCTTCGAGGATCATGAAGCCGATCACACCAATGGGGATGATGGTGGCTAGGAGAAGGATCGCAATCCGAATCTGACGCTGGGCTTCGTTGAGGCTGTCCATAGGGGTTCCGTTGGGGTGGGGTGGGTAAATCCCGATCTCCATCGATTATGGGAAACGGGGCCAGGGATGTCAAATGAGGGCGCGGGCGAAGCGCGCGTTTTGTGGCAGAAATGGCGGCAATGGCGTCAGTGCCGTCAGTGCCGCAGATGGCGATTGTGT
>JAEUQZ010000392.1 GCA_016788965.1 Anaerolineae bacterium
TGCTGAAGCTCTGCTCGCTGGCGGGGATATGCACCGTGCCGGGGATGTGCTGCCGGGCGAAGGCGTCACCGGGCCGGGTATCGATCACCAGATGCCCGGCGGCCAGCGCATCGGTCAGGACGTTGGCGGGCAGGCGGGCTGGATCGGGCAGGGTATTCAGCAGGGCCGGGCCGAGCTTGTTGACTGTCTTCATCTGGGCAAAGTAACGCGGGGCTTCCGGCTGGCCTTCCAGCAGCCATTCGACGAAGGCGTCTTCATCGTCGATCTGAAAAGCCGGGTTGAAGAGCTTCTCGTAGCCGAGCGTGCTGGACGGGATCGCGCCCAGACCTTTGCCGCAGGCGCTCCCCGCCCCATGCCCCGGCCAGATTTGCAGGTAATCGGGCAGCGTTCTCAAGAGCTGCATGTTGCGGAACTGGCCGCGGGCGCCGATCTCTTTCGTCCCGGTGAAGCCGGCCACCGCATCCAGGAACTGCGCGGCGTCAAAGCCTTCGACCTGGCCGCGCCGGATTTGCCCAGCGCCGAGGGCATCCTGAAGGCGATGCTGGCGGCCGAGCCGCCGGTCTTCCCGGCAGACGGCCATGAGCGCGAACTGGCCGAGGCCGCGCGGCGTCACCCGCGGCTGATGCTCTACGCCGTCGGCTGGCTGAACACCTTCCCCATCGCGGCGGTGCTGGAAACAACCCGGACGCTGAAGGGCGCCGACGCCGAAGAAGCCCTGGACGACCTGATCCACAAGACCATCCGCCAGATGGAGGCGCAGCCGGGCGGCCCGGAAGCGGCGGCGGCGCTGCGACGGCTGGCGGTCTGCCGGGGCGGATTTACGCTGGAGGCGGCCAAAGCGCTCATTGGGGATGAGGCGGCGGCGCTGGGGCCGCTGATGCGCTGGCGGCTGGTGACGAGCGACGGCCGCCGCTACACCATCGATCCGCTGGTGATCGAGGCAGTCGGCGAGGATGAGACGGCTCACCGCCCACACTACGAGTTCTACAAGGCGCTGGCGTGGGAACACGACAAAAAGCAGGACTACCTCGGACTCGACCCAGAGTCGGCCAACCTGGAAGCTGCCTTCGAGTGGGCCATGCGAGCCGAGCAGTATGCCGATGCCTACAGGTTGTATGCGGCTGTCCAGTTCTTCCTGCCCAATCGGGGGCTCCTCGCCCAGCGCAAGAACTGGCTGGAACGCGCTGCCACCCAAATCCTGCCGCCGCCGAATGCGACCGCGCCGCCCGCCGATCCTGACTTGGTCGCCGCTGTGCAGAACAGCCTGGGCATCCTCTACGCGCAGCATCCCCTGGGGGACCGCCGCGCCAACCTGCGCCATGCTGTCGCCGCTTATGAGTCTGCGCTGGTCTACCGCACACCGGAGGCCGCCCCGCTGGATTACGCCGCGACCCAGAACAACCTGGGGAGTGCATACAGCAATCTCGCCTCGTTGGAAGATCGCGCCGCCAACCTGCGCCGCGCCATTGCCGTCTATGAGTCTGCGCTGGTCTACTGGACGCCGGAGGCCGCCCCGCTGGACTACGCCATGACCCAGAATAACCTAGGGATTGCCTACGGCGATCTCTCCACCGTGGAAGACCGCGCCGCCAACCTGCGCCGCGCCATCGCCGCATTTGAGGCCGCACTAGTCTACTGCACGGCGGAGGCCGCCCCGCTGTACTACGCTGGAACCCAGAACAACCTGGGCGAAGCCCACCGCAACCTTGCCGCTGTGGAAGACCGCGCCGCCAACCTGCGCCGCGCCATCGCCGCCTATGAAGCCACCCTGGTCTACTGGACGCCGGAGGCCGCCCCGCTGGACTACGCTGGAACCCAGAACAACCTGGGGCTTGCCTACGCCGATCTCGCCGCCGTGGAAGACCAGGCCACCAACCTGCGCCGCGCCGTCGCTGGCTATGAGGCCGCGCTGGTCTACCGCACGCCGGAGGCCGCCCCGCTGGAATACGCTGCGACACAGAGTAACCTGGGCACTGGCTATGGGTATCTGGCTGCGGTGGAAGATCGCGCAGCCAACCTGAGCCGCGCCATCGCCGCATTCGAGGCCGCGCTCGTCTACCAGACGCCGGAGGCCGCCCCGCTGGACTTCGCCAGAACGCAGGGAAATCTTGGCTTCGCACTGGGGGAGTCAGGTGATCTGGCCGGAGCGCTGGTCTGCTGGCGCCGTGCCGAAGCTGTTTTTCGGCGGATGGGCTACATCGAGTATGCGGATACTGTGGCGGGGTGGATCAAGGATGCAGAGGATGCCTTGTCGGGGTCAGGTGACGGGGAGGCAGAAGGATGAAATCGCGGACGGCCCTCATCCCCCGCCCCCTTCTCCCTCAGGGCGGGGAGCCAGACATCCGGGTGAAGAGCGTTGTTGCAGTCCTGTGAGGGGTTTGGTCGGCGCGGCGGGGTTGTGTTACACTGGGTGTAGATTCACCGGCACAACGGAACTTATCCCAAGATAGAGGCATTCGCATGGCGCTGACGCATGACGAAGTCCGCCGCATCGCCGAACTGGCGAAGCTCGACCTGAGCGAGGACGAGGTGGCGCTGTATGCCACGCAGCTCTCGCACATCCTGGATTATTTCGAGCGGCTGAAGGCGCTGGATACCTCGCACATTCCGCCGACGGCCTCGGTGCTGCGGCTCAGGAATGTCTTCCGGGCGGATGAGGCGGGGCCGGCGCTGTCGCCGGACGAGGTGGTCGCCAACGCGCCGGCCGCGGCGGATCACCAGTTCGTGGTCAGCGCGGTGCTGGGCGACGAATAGAACACGCTGCTGTGAGGACGGGTTATGGCCGATAAGCGCCTTCTGGTGATCGAAGACCATGCCGACGTAGCTGAACTGCTGGTCACGTATTTTCAGGCGCTCGACTTCGACGTATCCCATGCCGATACGGGCGAGACGGGCATCGAACTGGCGCGGCTGAAGTTCCCGCAGTTGATCCTGCTGGATGTCGGGCTGCCAGACATCGACGGCTATGAAGTCTGCGCCCGGCTGCGTCAGGCGGCGCTGACGCGCTACGTGCCGATCATCTTTCTGACGCAGCGGGATGAACGCGCCAACAAGGTCAAGGGGCTGGAACTGGGCGCGGACGATTATGTCACCAAGCCGTTCGATCTGGATGAACTGCGGCTGCGGGTGCAGACGGCCGTCCGCCGGGCCAGCGCCGATAACCTGCACGAGGCGCGTACCGGTCTGCCGACGGCCACGCTGGTCGAAGAGGAACTGCTCCGCCGCGAGGGGGAGCACCAGTCCTTCGCCGATCTCCGGCTGATCCTTTCCGGCTACAACGCCTACAAGGATGTCTACGGCTTCCTGGCGGCCAACGATGTCTTCGGCTTCGCCGCCCGCATCATCCAGGATGTCATCACCGCGCGGGGCACGCCCGACGATTTCATCGGCGTCCTGGGGGATGAATTCGTGGTGTTCACCACGGCGGCGGATCCGCAGGCGGTCAGCAGCCAGATCATCGAACGCTTCAGCGCCGGGATCACGACCTTCTATCACTTCCATGATGTGGAACGCGGCGGGGTGCTGATCAATCCCGGCACGGCCACAGAACGCTTTGTCCCGATCATGGCCCTGGTTCAGGTGGCCGCCGAAACCGAGTAGACCCGATGAGCGCACGCACAGCCGTCCCCAGCAAGCCCAAGCTCCTCCTGGAATTCAGCCTCAAGCGGCGGCCGTATTTCCGGCGGGCGCTGCTGGCGTTCATGGCCTTCGGCGCGGGGCTGGCGGCGCTCTACGCGCTGCATGAAGCCTGGGCACGCGGCCAGCTTGAAACCACGCCCTGGCTGATCGGCGCGGGGGCGTCGATTTTGATCGTGGTGCTGTTCGGGCTGCGCTTCCTGGGGCACATGTGGCGCTGGCTGCGCCGCCGGGACGAGTCGCTCAAGCTGTTCAATCGCGGGCTGATCTGGAACCGGGCGGATGAAGAGGTCAAGGCGGGCTGGTCGGCGCTGCATACCTACCGCGAAGGGCTGCGCGGGATTTATCTGGGCGGGCGTCCGCTGGCGCAGTGGGGCGCGCTGACGCTGACGCTGCGCGATGGCCGCGTGCTGAAGTTCACCTCCCGGCTGGGCGATCTGCGCCCGGCGGCCAAGCTGATGCGCCGGGCTGCCGCGCAAATCACCGGGGACGTGATGGCGCAGGCGCTGCGGGAAGATCGCCCGGTGCGGCTGCACCGCCACCTGACCGTCTGGCCGGCGGGGGTGCAGATCAAAAAGGAGACGATCCCCTGGGCGGAGTTCGATGCCCGGCTAGCGAACGGCGTCCTGAGCCTGTACCGGCAGGGCAAGAACGGCAAGTTCCGCAAGGTGCGCCAGTTCCGCGCGTACCAGTTGGATAACGTCGAGGGCTTCATGGAGGTGGTGCGGGCCACGCTGCCCAACCACCAGCGCGAACGCTTCGGCGTTTGAAGCACAGCCCCCTTCGCCTGCTCACACGGCAGGGACTTTCAGCAATCCGTACTGCTATCGTCACGCCTGTTCTTCCTGACTGTAACCAGAGCACAATCTTATGGAGGAAAGCAATCAAATCCAAATGATTTTGATGGCTTTTGACCGAAAAGATCATTTGAGTTCGATCTCACTTCC
>JAEUQZ010000393.1 GCA_016788965.1 Anaerolineae bacterium
GCGCCGAACGCGGTACAGCCCTTCAGCATCACCATCGTCGCGCCGACCGTCGCGCCGGTCATCACCAGCGCGCCGCCTGCCGGGTGGATCGTGGGCATGGGCTACAGCCACAGCTACACAGCTAACGGAACGGCTCCGATCAGCTACGCGCTGACGGCGGGCAGTCTGCCGCCGGGTCTGACGCTGACATCCGACGGTCTCCTGAGCGGGACGCCGACGGCCGCCGGGACGTACACAGGTGAGGTGACGGCCAGCAACGGCACGGCGCCGAACGCGGTGCAGCCCTTCAGTATCACCATCGTCGAACCGACCGTCGCGCCGGTCATCACCAGCGCGCCGCCTGCCGGGTGGATCGTGGGCATGGGCTACAGCCACAGCTACACAGCTAACGGAACGGCTCCGATCAGCTACGCGCTGACGGCGGGCAGTCTGCCGCCGGGTCTGACGCTGACATCCGACGGTCTGCTGAGCGGGACGCCGACGGTTGCTGGGACGTACACGGGTGAAGTGACGGCCAGCAATGGCACGGCGCCGAACGCGGTACAGCCCTTCAGCATCACCATCGTCGCGCCGACCGTCGCGCCGGTCATCACCAGCGCGCCGCCAGTAGATGGCGCGGCCGGCGTGGCCTACAGCTACGCCTTCACGGCCAGCGGCACGGCTCCAATCAGTTTTGTGCTGACGGCAGGTGAACTTCCGCCGGGTCTGGTGTTGACGCCCGATGGTCTCCTGAGCGGGACGCCCACGACACCCGGGACCTACTCCGGCGTGGTGACAGTCACCAACGGAACCGCGCCTGATGCAGTGGTGAGCTTCACCATCACCATCAGCTAACCAGTCTTTCGCGTGCTGGAGGTCGGGATCATCCCGACCTCCAGCACAACCTCCGTCAAATGCTCCGCTTCTTCACAGCCTGAAAACCGCGCCGGGTGTATCATCATAGAGGGCAGGGGAGCCATCCCCCGCCGCTTCGATTCGACCGTAACCTCTAGGGTTCTGGAACGGTATGCTCAGTAAGACGCAGCCATCGCCCACGCCGCAGTCCTGGAGCGCTGCTGGTGAACCGCGCTGAGGAACTGCGCCTGCTCGGACGGGCACAGCGCGGCGACCGCGACGCCTTCGCCGCGCTCTACCGCGCCAACGTGCAGGCCATCTTCCGCTACATCGTTCACCGCGTCGGCGATGCGGCGCTGGCGGAGGATTTCACCGCCGATGTCTTCGTCCGGGCGCTGAAGAGCCTCGCCACCTATGAAGACCAGGGCAAGCCGCTGGTCGCCTGGCTCTACCGCATCGCTCATGCCCGCGTCGTCGATCATTACCGCCGCGTGGGACGCCGCCCGGCGGAGGACGACCTCGACGAGGGTTCCGAAGTCGCTATCCAACCGGACATGGATCAAAGCCTGTTCCGGCGGCAGATGGCGCAGATGCTCCGCCAGGCCATCACCGGCCTGACCGACGAGCAGCAGCAGGTCGTCGTGCTGCGTTTTGTGGAAGGCTGTTCATTGGAGGAGGCCGCGCAGGTCATGGGCAAGAACGCCAACGCGATCAAGGCGCTTCAGCACCGCGCACTGCGGTCGCTGGCTGGCCGCCTGGAACGCGCCGGCCTGGACATTGACGACATCCTGTCAGGGCTATCATGACCGCCTACACCGACCTCCCCGATCTGGACGACATCCTCGCCGACTGCCTGGATGCCCTCCTGCGCCGCGAGCGCACCCTGGCCGACTGCCTGGCGATGTACCCCGAACACGCCGAGGCGCTCCGCCCGCTCCTCCAGGTCGGACTGCTCACCGCCCGCCTGAAGTCCCCGCCGATGCCTGCCGCCTCGGTCGATGCTCTGGAAGCCCGCCTGCGCGATCTCCCACTGCCTAAACCCGCCGCGCCCATGCCATCCGCCCGTCGCGGCTTCACCTTCGCCCTGAGCCGGCTGGCCGCCGTCCTCATCATCGCCGTGATCGTCGCCTTCGGCAGCGGCGCGGGATTGGTCGCCGCCTCGTCCAACACCCTCCCCGGCGACCCGCTCTATGCCGTCAAGCGGCTCTGGGAGGCCGTCGTCCTGGCGCTCTCCCCGCTGACCGGCCCGCCCGCGGACATCGCCCGCTGGATCGCCGAGAACCGCCTGGCCGAGATCGACGCCCTGGCCGCCGCCGGACGCCTCGATGCCGCCGCCTTGACCGACCTCACGGCCGCGCTGGATCGCCTCAGCAGCCTGACCGATCCCGCCGATACGGCCTCCCTGATCGCCTTCCTGGAACAGGCCGCCGCCCGCCTGGATCGCATCCAACCCGCGCCGGAGACCCAATCCGCCTACGACTCTGCCCGCCAGACCCTGATCCGCCTGCAAGCCAGCGCCTCCCCGCCGCCCGTCGAATCCAGCCCCGCCCCCAGCGCCACGCCCAGCCTGACGCCCACGCCGCTCCCCACCGAGCCGCCCAGCGTCACCCCGACCGCGACGGTCACGCTTACGTCCACGCGGTCCAGCAGTCCGACGCGCCGCCCCAGCGCCAACGCGACCGCCACCCGCACCCCCATCCCGACCACCACCGCCACGGCTCTGCCCAGCGCCACGCCGACCCCGACCTTCACCTGGACGCCCCTGCCGCTGCCCGGCCAGATTCAGCCCTTCACGCCCACCGCCACCGCGCCCAGTCCCGGCACGCCGCCCGCCGAAACCCCCACCTCGGACGACCCCGGCCTGATCGCCACCGAGCGCGTCCGCGCGACTCAGCAGTCCGTCTTCCTCACCCAGACGGCCGGCCCGCCCTCCGTCACCCCCTCGCCCTGATCGCCGCGTTTCCCTATTCGCGCCGCCCGTGTTAATATCGTTCCATACCGTCCTGCACGCGGAGACGCCCGATGCCCGCCGCCTCGTCCACCATCAACTACGATGTCTTCATCAGCTACGCCCGCAAAGACGGGAAAGATCACGCCCTGCGCTTGCAGCGTGAACTGGAAGCCATCGGTCTGCGCGTCTGGCGGGACGAGCGCGAAATCGATCCGGCTCAGGACTTCAGCGCGGAAATCGAAGACGCGATTGAATCCGCCCGCTATGTCGTTGTCTGTGTCACCGCCGATGTGAAACGCAAGGACAGCTTCGTCCGCCGCGAGATCGGCTATGCCGGGCTGGAAGAAGTCAACAAGCCCATCCTGATGGCTCGCTTTGAAAAAGTCGCTGTGCCGATCCTGGTCGCCAATAATACCTGGTTGGATTTTTTCAAGGATTGGGCCGGTTCGTTTGCGACCCTCCGCCGCTGGCTGAGCGGCGAGGCCGTCGCCACGGATCGCGCTGAACCTTCGCCTGTGCTGCCCGTTGATCCCTACAAGCGATACCTCGAAACGCTCTACACCGATCTGGTCGAGTCGATCCGCGCCTCGGTTTTCTCCAAAGAAGCCCTGACCCTCCGCGCCGTCGAATCGGTTGGCGATGTGCCCCGCCAGACTCGCCGCCTCAATCCCAAATTCCTCGCCAGCACGCTTCGGGACGCTCCCGAACCCGATCCGGCCCCCGAATCCTTCGACTCGCTCCAGGATGCCTACGCCCACGCCCGCTGCGATGGCCGCGTGCTGCTGCTCGGCGAACCCGGCGCAGGCAAGACCACCACGCTGCTCGCCTTCGCCCGTGATGCCGCCGCTGCCCGCCGCGACGACCCCTCCGAACCGCTGCCCGTCTTCGCCCGCATCGCTGGCTGGGACTCGCGTAGCCAGACCCCGCTGCATGACTGGCTGACCGCCATTTACCCCGAACTGAATGCCCTCGCCCTCCAATCTGAGATCGAGGCCGGCCGCGCCCTTTTGCTCCTCGACGGCCTGGATGAACTTGGCTCCCGCCGTCCTAACGATCCCGAACACCCTGAACAAGGTGATTACGATCCCCGCGAGCGCTTCCTGACCGCGCTGCCCGCCATAGGCCGAGTCATCCTCAGCAGCCGCGTCGAGGAGTACCGCCAGATCGGAGCGCAGGCCGCTCTCGCCTGCGCCGTCCGCCTCGAACCGCTCGACGACGCCCAGATGCAGACCTACCTGGCCGATGTCCCCGACCTCTGGCAGGTCATCGCCGCCGATGCCAGTCTCAAAGAAGCCCTCCGCACCCCGCTGCTGCTGGCCCTCGTTCGCGTCGGCTTCGAGGGTGCGCCTGAAGCGGTTCGCGCCCTAGGCAACCTCAACGCCGGAGACCTCAACGACCGCATCTGGGACGCCTTCATCGACCAGCGTTGGGAGCATGAGCAGGCGCGGCAGCGACACATCCCGCTGCCCTACACCGCCGCCGAGTTAAAGCAGCGCCTCGGCATGGCCGTCGTGCGGGCGATGAGTGACTGGCGGCGCGAAGATCACACCCGCATCCTGCGGTACGATGTTGGCGAAGGGGACGCTGATTCCTTAATCGCCTTAGCCCAGCGCCTTGCCTTGCTCCATTCACAGGGCGATGAGACGGTTATCTTTTTGAAGAAGGCTGAGCCAAGTTTCCGCTTCCCACATCTGCGCCTGCGCGATGCGCTGGCTTTCTCCACCGCGATGGCAGCCTTACGCCACCCGGATTGGGATGTACGCAG
>JAEUQZ010000394.1 GCA_016788965.1 Anaerolineae bacterium
TGGCTGGGCGGGACGCCCGCGCGCGATCTGGGCACGGCCATCAGTCTGCTGAGCCTGGGCGGGCTGGTCATCGGCGGGGTCTGGCTGGGACACAGGCGGGCACAGTCCGCGACCTCTCGGCAGGATGAGCGCTGGGACGCGATCCCGTTCATCGTGGGCGGGGTGCTGGCGCTGGTTTTGCTGATCGCGGTGATGCGGCTGGGCGGAGCCTGGGAGCAGTCCGCGCCGGGTGAGGCGCGGCTGGCGCAGCAGGCGAGGGACTACCGGTTGGGCGACTCGCTCCGGCTGGTCGGGTACGATCTGAACGGGACGACCTTCCGGCCGGGCGGACGGCTGGAACTGCGGGTGTACTGGTACACCACCGGCGTAATCCCTTACGGGTACGCCAGCTTCATTCACCTGACGCAAGGCGGGCCGCCCGCGGCCCAGGCCGATAAGCTCAATCCTGCCGGGCTGCCGACCAAGCTGTGGCCGGTCGGTGGGCTGATCCAGGACGATTACCGGATCGACCTGCCGGAGACGCTGGCTCCGGGCGACTACACCCTGTATGCCGGGCTGTACACCTGCGACACCCGTCCGGCGGGCGAGTGTGGCAACGGCGAGCGGCTGACGGTGACGGACGCGGCGGGCATGGCGCTGGGGGATGCGGTTCCGCTGGCCGCTGTGCGGATCGCGTCCTAGTACGGCCCGAAGGCGCGGCCATCGGCCAGGAGGACGAAGACCTGCCCGCTGATGCCATCGGCGAGAAGCTGCCCGTTCTGGAACTTCTGCGTCGAAAGCGGCGTGGACTGCTCGGTCGTGCGGGCGTAGCCGAGGGCATCCTGGACGCCGGGAATGCCGCGCCAGACCGCGCCGAAGACCGATGCGGGCGGCAGGACTCCTTCGGGTACGGGAATATCGGCGGGATTGATGGGCGGGGCCGAGGGCACATACCACCACTGCCCGGCGCTGGTTCCGATGGCCCAGACTTCTCCGCCCGTGCGGAAATACATCACCCCCCGTTCAAAAATCTGGAGCGTGCCGCTGATGGCCGAGACGCCTTCAATCGGGCAGCCGAGCGTGCTGCTGAGCAGGACATCCTCCGCCCAGCGCGTCCCGAAGACGACATCGGCAGGGGAGGGACAGCTCGACGCGAGCGTGGCCGGGACGACAGCGGTAGGCAGCGCCGCGACCGGCTCGACCCCGAAGAGCGGCCCTTCATCGAGCGACTCGGCTTCGCCCAGGAACACGCCGATATAGGCCGTGGCCGTCGGGGTGACGGTAGCCGGCGGCGCGGTCGCCGTGGGCGGGTTGGCGGCCAGCGTGGCCTGCCGGGCGAGGTCATCCGGCGTGGGCGAGATGTAGACCGTGGCGAGGCGCTTGGGCAGCACAGCGGGCGGAGTCAGCGTCGGCGGGACGGCGGGCGCGGATGTGCAGGCCGCGAGGAAAAGAGTTCCACCACAGAGGCACAGAGACCACAGAGAGAAGAGTCTACGCATCGCAGTTCACCGGCATGTCGTACTCGACCTCGTTGACGAAGCGGCCATCGTCCGCCTGAGTGTACAGGCCGTAGCGCAGGCGGGCGGCTCCCGGCACATAGGCCAGCGGGTAGATGTCCCGGATAGCCTCGCCGGGGAGCCAACTGGTGGTCGGACGCCAGCCGTAGACCGGCGCGGCCTGATCGCCCTGCCCGATGAGCGTCCCGGAGTCATCCAGCAGGTGGACGAAGACGCTGTAATCCCGCGCTGGAGCCGTCCCCGCCGTCCACGTGACCTCCAGCGTGAGCATCTCCCCGTCGCAGATCAGCCGCGGGCTGCGGGCTTCGATCCCCCCCGACGGCGGCGGATCGGCCATGAGCGGCTGCGCGGCGATCCGCACCAGACGCGGGCCGGCCGCGCTGAGATAGACCCGCGAACCAATCTGCTCCTCCCACCAGCCCACCGGGCGATTGTAAAACGTAAAGTCGGGCGTGACCAGTTCCCCGGTGATGGCCGCGCGGAAATCGGCCTTATGGGAGACGAGCCGCACGCCGGGCAGCTCGCCGAGGACATCGCGGGCGAAACCGACGGCGAAGTGACGCGGCCCCCAGTCGATCATCAGCGTGGAGCCGGGCGGCGCTCCCTCGGCCAGCGCGATGGTTTCCAGGCCGGTCGGGTTGGTCGTCAGATCGCGGATGAAAGGGAAGTTCTGGAAGACCAGCCAGAGGATTCCACCACAGAGGCACAAGAGAGTTGGTAGTTGATAGTTGATAGTTGATAGAGAAAGCCAATTCAAACCACGAAGGCGAAGGGGAGGCAAAGACAGGAGCCAATCGGCGAGGAAGAGCCAGCCGAAGGCCAGCGACAGGGTGATGGGCAGGATCAGCGCGGAGAGGATGTCGGTGTAGAAGAAGACGTGGAAGGCATAGGCGACCACGGCGCTGAGGATCAGCGTCAGAGCGGCGCGGCGCTGATCCGGGCGGCGCAGGCCAATGAACAAACCGACCAGCCCGGCCAGCAGACCGGGCGCGGTCAGGTCGGTGACGAGGACGCTGTTGACCAGGGTGAAGTTGGCGAGCAGGCCGTCCAGCGTGGCAGGCGCGCCGATGAAGCGGGAGGCTTCCCGACCGAGGAACTGATCCCAGAAGCCGCTCCAGCTTCCGGGGTCGCCGTAGACCCAGGCGGCTCCGGCCCCGGCGCGGAGGGGCAGGTAGAGATACGGCAGGAAGCCGAGCAGTCCGATGCCCAGCAGGGTGATGAGCGTGACGGGGCGCAGGAGCGAGCGGCGGGTTTCCGGGATGGCCGCGACCGCGTAGAGCAGGGCCGGGGCGGCCATGAGCAGGCCGCGGTGGTGGAAGACCCCCAGCCCGCCGAGGAGCGCCAGCCAACCGAGCCGTCCGGGGACGCGATCCGGCCAGAGGGCCAGCACGAGCAGCCCGGCCAGGATGAGCAGGCCGAAGCTGTAGATTTCGGCGATGCTCAGGTGAATCCAGACGGTGCGGGTAAGGCCGTAGAGGACGACCACGGCGGCGGGGAGCCAGCGGCGGTTGGTCAGGCGGGCGGCCAGGGCGTAGACCAGGGCGAGGGCGGCCAGGCCGTAGACCAGCGAGGGGATGGCCGGGGCGAGGGCCGGGCTGAGGCCGAGGCCGCGCAGGAGGGCGACTCCGGCGCTGGAGAGCATCACGTACAGGGGGTAGCCGGTGGCGTGGAGCGTGCCCCAGCGATTCAGGACGATCTGGGTTTCGCCGACATCGATCATGAAGTAGTGTTCGGCGCCGTTGGGGATGGTCTGGAGGAGGGGGAGGGTCAGGGCGAGGAGCAGGAGGAGGACGGAGAATAGTTTGTAGTTCATAGTTTATAGTTGATAGAAAAATGCGATGATAGGTGAGAAATCTGATAAGAATGATAAGAATGAGAATGTGAGAATCTTGAGAAATGTCCGAAATGTCGTCCATGCCGGGCGGACGAATTGGCACAAATGGCGGCAACGGCGGCAGCGGCAGAACGGCAGTTTCGTGCCAAAGTCCTCGCATGTAAGCAGCGTTTTGCCAGAAATGCTGCACATGCTGCAAATGCAAATGCGCGAAAAGTTGCATATGCGCCGTCAGACACTCAAGTGTCCGGCTGCCGAAAAGCCATGTCCACTGAAGGGACAGAAGACAGTCGGACGGCCGTCGTTCGCTTGTTAAGGTGCGCCGTCGTGCGGGTGGGCTGGGCAGGATGCATCCTGCCCCTATCCGTCCGTAGATACAGGGTAGCACAAAATAGGCAGGTTAGGGTGACATTTTGGTAACTCTTTTGAGGGGAGATTCGGCAGGGCCCCGCCCAGCCATGAAATGGCCGGGCTACAATCCTCGCCCCTTGCAGGGGCTTCCAATCTGCCTCGCCCCCCCCTCCCAGACCCGACAGAACCCCTGGAGGGGGTGGTCTTCGTCTAGCCGGGGGGATTTCATCCCTCGGCGGCTCACACTTCAGAGTCAGCAGGATCGAGGTATTCCAGATAGACGTTCGTCGTTTGGTTCGCGTGATGGTGTTTCTGATCCTGGATATAGGCTAGAACCTCGTGGAGGTGGCGTTCTCCAAAACTGTGAACGCTGTAGCCTGTTTGCCAGCGGAACCGCTCCGGTGCATTCGGGAAGGCAATGTTTACCTCACGCGAGGCAAGCCCTTTCGCCGCGCCAACCCATCTGGAGACAGGCAAACTCGGAGGAATGCTCACGGCCGCATGGAGATGATCCGCTGGGCCATTGTGAGCCAGCAGACGACAGCCCAATTGCTCGCTGGCGCGTTGAAGTCCATGGGCAATCAGAGGTTCCAATGTGGGTGTGATGATGGGTTGGCGACCGTAGGTTGCCCAAACAATATGGTAATGACAGACCCAATAAGCCATCGACTCTCGTCCTCCCATTACTCACTTCGCTGCCCCGCCCAGCCATGAAATGGCCGGGCTACAATCCTCGCCCCATGCAGGGGCTTCCAATCCCCCTCGACATGACCTGCCATCAGGCTGCCCCGTGCCTTTCCCCAATCCCTAACCCCTGATGTCATCCCTCGGCGTCGCCCGACGAGTCTGGCTCCCTTGA
>JAEUQZ010000395.1 GCA_016788965.1 Anaerolineae bacterium
CTGACGATCAGCAGGCTGCCAAACTGTATCTGGAACGCATCGAGCAGATGCAGAGTCTCTTCCGCTTCGCCCAACTGGTCATCACCACCATCCTCAGCAAATCCGGCGAGTCCGACCTCACCCAGGCGTCGCGTATCGAGATCGAATGATAGCCCTTGTCGATCATATGCCCGCTTGCATATAATCTCCTTAATATGGGGAAGTGGCGGAACTGGCATACGCGCATGACTTAGGATCATGTGGTTTACACCTTGCGGGTTCGAGTCCCGCCTTCCCCACAACCATCCCGTTTACGGGCGGCAGTCTCTGTGAAATTGGTCTGAATATCTAACACAAGTCTTAGAGACTGTGTTCTCCCGCCCATGCTATAATGCGTCCTACCTTAGCCTCGATAAGGAAAATGGCTTGAACATTCAAACGGAACGCCTGGATAACCACACAGCCCGCTTCACCGTCACCATTGACGCCGCGCGGCTGGAACAGGCCAAGCAGAACGCTGCCCGCAAGCTGGCTCAGCGGGTGAATATCCCCGGCTTCAGAAAAGGCAAAGCTCCTTACCGAATCATTCAGCAATACTTTGGCGATGCAGCCATCCTGGAAGACGCCATCGAACTTCTGGGCAATGACTTGTACAAGAAGGCGCTCGATGAGTCCGAGATCGATCCGTATGGTCCCGGCCAGCTTGAGGACTTCAAGATCGAACCAGAACCCTCACTGACGTTTATAGTTCCGCTTCAGCCAACGGTCGATCTGGGCGACTATCGTTCCACGCGGATGGAATATTCCGTCCCCGAAGTGGAGGATGTCCAGGTGGATCGGGCGATGCGCCGCTTGTTGGAAGACTATGCGCTGGTCGAGGAAAGCCACCAGCCGGTGGCGCTCGGCAATCGCGTGACGATGGAACTTTATGCCAAGACCATCGAAGAGGGCGCGGAGTCGGAATCTTCAGAATCAGGCGAAGAGACCCCTTCAACTGCCGAGCCTGATGAAGAACACGATCACGAACACGATCACGAGCATGACCACGAGCATGACCACGATCATGATGACGAGCATGACCACGATCACGATCATGGTCTAGGTGGCAGCGAGTTCATTCACGAGCATCAGGCTGTTTTCTCATTCGATCCTGAGGGTGAAGAACCGGTTCCCGGCTTCCGCGAGGCGCTGATCGGCGCTGCGGTCGATGAAGAACGGGTCTTTGAACTGACGTATCCCGACGATGAAAAAGAGTATGAAGAACTCGCCGGGAAGCGTGCCCAGTTCAAGGCTGTCATTCGTAAGATCGTAGTGGTCACGCTGCCGGCCATGAACGATGACTTTGCTGCCCGCGTGACCGAAAAAGAGGAAAAGCAGCTTACATTGCTCGAACTGCGGATGCGGATGCGCGAAAACCTTCAACAGGCCATCGAGCGGAACTCGAAGTCGCAGTTCGCCACCGAGGTGTTGGACAAGCTCGTCGAGCGTGCCACCATTGCCTATCCGGAAGAAATGATCGACGACCAGTCGGAGCGTTACCTGGATCGGTTGGATCAGGACTTCCGGCGCCAGGGACTCACCCTCGATGATTACATGAAAATCGCCACTAAGGATCGTGATGCCCTCAAGCAGGAATATCACGACATCGCGGTTCGGACGGTCAAGCGGTCGCTGGTCCTCCGTGAAGTGATGCGGTCTGAATCAATTGACGTCAGCGATGAGAAGATCGATGGCGAACTGGATCGTATGCTGTCGCAATTCGGCGAACAGAGTGCCGCCATGCGCCCGTACTTCGATACGCCGGATATGCGTGGCAATATTCGGGAAGACCTGCTCCAACAGGGCGTGATGGATCGCATCGTTGCTATCGCGCGCGGCGAAGCTCCTACAACGGAGTCTTCGACAAGCGACGAGACCCCTTCTACCGTAGATGAAAGCGCCAATCAAGGAGAGACGAGCGCATGAATGTCTATGACGTAATTCCAATGGTGATCGAGCAGGGCGCACGGGGTGAACGCGCTTACGATATTTTCTCTCTGCTCCTTCGTAATCGCATCGTCTTGTTGGGAACGCCGATCAATGACCAGGTTGCCAACCTGATTGTGGCGCAGCTTCTCTATCTCCAGCAGGAAGACCAGGATCGCCAGATCAACATGTACATCAACTCGCCCGGTGGCGTGGTGTACGCAGGTCTGGCAATCTATGACGCCATGCAGCAAATCTCTCCGCCCGTGAGTACGGTAGCATTGGGACTGACGGCCAGCTTTGGCACGGTGCTGCTGACCGCTGGCGAGAAGTCGCTGCGTTATGCGCTGCCGAACGCAACGATCCACATGCACCAGCCGTTGGGCGGCGCTCAGGGGCAGGCGTCCGATATCGTCATTGCTGCCAATGAGATCATGCGCTTGAAAGACCGCATCAATGACATCTTCGTCAAGCATACCGGTCAGGAGCGCGACGTTCTCGAACGCGATACCGACCGTGACATCTATTTCAGCGCGCAGCAGGCCGTCTCCTACGGGCTGATCGATTCGGTGTTCGGCGCGGATGCCGCGACCCACGCGAAGGAGAACGGCAAGTCGTGAGCTATATTCCTGGAAGTCACCGCTGCTCTTTTTGTGGGCGCAGCGATCTGGAAGTGGAACACCTCCTGGCGGGGCCAAACGGGGTGTACATTTGCAATCGCTGCGTTGAACGCTGCCAGATCAAGCTGATGGAAGCGAACATCGTGTCGCCGTTCTCGGCGCGCGCCGAACGCTTTCAGGTGGAAAGGTTGTTGTCTCCTCGGGAGTTGATGACTCATCTGGATGAGTATGTGGTGGGCCAGGATTTGGCAAAACGTGTGCTGAGTGTCGCCGTCTATAACCACTATAAACGGATCCAGAGCGACCGTTCGTCGGAAGGTGTCGAGCTTCAGAAGAGCAACATTCTCATTGTCGGGCCAACGGGGAGCGGCAAAACGCTGCTGGCGCAGACCCTTGCCCGCGTGCTGGATGTGCCCTTCTGTATTGCCGATGCGACCGCCCTCACCGAGGCCGGTTACGTTGGCGAAGATGTCGAGAATATCCTGCTGCGGCTGATCCAGGCCGCTGATGGCGACATTGCCCGTGCTGAAAAAGGGATCATCTACATCGACGAGATCGACAAGATCGCTCGCAAGTCGAACGATAATCCCTCCATCACGCGCGATGTCTCCGGTGAAGGCGTCCAGCAGGCGCTCCTGAAAATCCTGGAAGGCACTGTTGCCAACGTCCCGCCGCAGGGCGGCCGCAAACATCCGCACCAGGAATTCCTCCAGATCGATACCCGTGACATCCTGTTCATCTGCGGCGGCACGTTCAGTGGTATCGAAGATCGTGTCAGCAAACGCATTGGACACAGCGGTTCGCTCGGCTTCCATGCCGATCAGGAAACCGCTGGTCTTGACGAGACCCAGCTTCTTCACCGGATTTCTCCTGAAGATCTGATGAGCTTTGGACTGATCCCGGAGTTCGTCGGGCGGCTGCCGATTGTGGTGAATGTCGATCCGCTGAACCGGGAAGCCCTCATCCGCATCCTGGTTGAGCCGAAGAATGCGCTTACCCGTCAGTATGAGTACCTACTGTCGCTCGACAATGTGGAACTCATCTTTGAAGAATCGGCACTGGGCGCGGCAGCAGATCTGGCGCTACAGCGCGGAACCGGCGCGCGTGGTCTGCGCGCGATCATCGAAAGCTGCTTGCTCGATGTTATGTTCGAGATACCGGGGCGCAGCGACATCCGGCGGGTGGTGATCGACGCCGATGTCATCAACAGCGTTGTGCATCCCCGCATCTTCACCGACAACGATGTGCAGTTGCAGTGGTCGGATGACGGCCGTCTGATCCCGGCCGCCTGAGATGAGCTTACCCAGTTTGTGGCGGGGGTCTTGATCGAGACCCCCGTTTGATTCTCATCTACGCGCTGGCCGTCGACGGGATGATGACCTCCGAGCGGCCGGCCACTTCCTGCTTGAAGAGGCGTGCGTTGGCTTCCGTGCCCGGTCCCCAGTTGCAGGGGATGACCCAGCGCGGCCGCATCCGCTTAACCAGATCGACCGCTTCCGAAACGGTCATGGTTCCATTGCCGTCGATGGGCAGGATGGCAATATCCGGCCGGATGCGATCCATCTCCGGGATGATCTGGGTATCTCCGGCATAGTAGATGTCATAGTAGTTCAGTGAGATGATGAAACCCAGCCCGCCGTCTTCACGTGGGTGCTGCCAGCCCGTCGGTGAATAGGCCGGCATCGCCTTGATCCCGGCCCGCTCAACCATCATGCTTTGCCACGGACGCATGGTCTGGCAACCTTCGACCTCGTGCGCGACCAGTTCATTTCCCAAGAGAATCGTGTTCGGGCCGCGCAGCTTGCTGATGTCGGCCTGCGAGCAGTGTTCTACGTGGTGATGACTGACGAGAAGCAGATCGGCATGGAAAATACTGCGCGAGACCCGATAAGGGTTGATATAGATGAGCGGCGGCCCCTGGAT
>JAEUQZ010000396.1 GCA_016788965.1 Anaerolineae bacterium
TTCCGCCCGGCCATCGAAGTCCCGCAGCGAAGCCGGGAGTTCACCATCACCCTGCTCGGTTCCACCCCCTGAACTGCCGCTGGCATCAAACAGGTCATAACTGCTCAGCATCGCGCCAATGATCGACTGGGCATCTTCGGAGAATTCCTCCCGGTCGTTCAGCGCGATCATCAGGCCGAAGCTCTCGCCATCGCTCAGCGGCTTGAGATAGCCGGCCCCCTGCAAATCATCGGCCGTCGGCGCGATCAGCGCGTAGGCCAGTTCCCCATCACCAAATTCGACCACATCGCTTT
Source organism: Anaerolineae bacterium (assembly GCA_016788965.1). Lineage (GTDB taxonomy): Bacteria > Chloroflexota > Anaerolineae > Aggregatilineales > Phototrophicaceae > CFX2. The sequence goes on from JAEUQZ010000396.1 coordinate 294, forward strand.
CGGAGATTTCATAGCCCAGGTCGGTCAGGATGTTTTCTAGTTTGGTATCCAGACGGCGGCCAGAAGTCTCCGCCACCAGTTGAGTCACCACGTCCGGTGAGGCAATCGAGATGACGATAGCCTCCCGCCCCAGCCGTCCCACAATCGTCGTCACCGCATCTTCTTCGCTGACATCGAAACCCTCCGGGTAAGCCACCGTGTAGGTTTCGTCCGCCGAGACGAAGGTCTCGGTCAGGTCTTGCGCGGCGGCAAACGGAACGATGCTGAAGAGCAGGACTACGACCACAAACCAACGCAGCCAACGCATATCGCCTCCTCAGAGCGTGTATGAATCCGAAAGAACGACTCGTCTGCCTCTGATTGTACGTGGAATAGCCGATCTGCACATTAGAACTGTCTCCCAAAGTCCGTCACCCTGCATCCCCATTTGTGGTACAGTATGGAGGTCAGCAGGCATTGGATGTAGTGTGTCGAGGGTTGCTTCGGTATGGATACCTACGGTTCCCGCCGCAATTCACCCAAACGTGCCCGTGAACGCCAGATGGTGCGTCAGCGCCGCCGCGAAGGACTGAGCGCCGTTGGCGAGCAGTTCAGCCAGCGCGCCCGTGAATCCGGGGTGCGGCTGCCGCCCATGCGCGGCGATTGGATGAACCGCGCCCGCTTGTTCGCCAGCGATCTGTTCTGGTATGTGACTCACTCGCCGCAGATCATGCTGGGTCTGGTCGGGATCGGGCTGGTGATCTTCCTGATTTTCGTCGGCAGCCATGTTTTCAGCGGGCGGATTTTCCCGAATGTGTGGGCGTTGGGCGTCCACCTCGGCGACCTGACCGTCGATGAGGCTGCTCAGGCGCTCGATGATGCCTGGGCTAATCGGATCCGCCTCAAAATGGTGGATGGCGACCGCAGTTGGGCTGCCACGCCGACCGAACTGGGCATGAGCATCGACGCGCGCAAGACAGCCGAGGCTGCCCGTGGCGTCGGGTTATCGGGCGTACCGTTCGGCTATGGCATCCGCCCGGTGGTCGCGGTGGATTACACCATCGCCCAGACGTACCTGCTCGATCTGACCGAGACGACCGACTTTCCGCCGCATAACGCTACCTTCCGCTGGGAGGCCGACAACCTGGTGGGCGTGCCCGGCACAGATGGCCGGATGCTGGATATTCCCAACACGCTCGAAAAGCTGCTCGATGATCCGATTCTGCCGGTGCTGGCTCAGCGGCTCGATCTGGTCATGGAACCGCTGGATCCGCAGCAGCGCGACCCGGAACCCTTCTTGGAGGATGCCCGCGCCTTTGCGTCGCAATCGCTGACGCTCAGCGGCTACGATCCCTTCCTCGATCAGAACCTGATCTGGCAGGCTCCGCGCGATGTGGTAGCGACGTGGCTGGAAGCGGGTGAAGACGGCCTGATGCTGCGCGATGATGTATTCGCGCCGTTCCTGGACGCGCAGAACCAAAGCCTGAATACGCCCGATGGCCCGCAGCGCTTCCTCGACCCGCGTGAAACCCGCGACAGCGTGATGAGCGCGTTGGAGGCCAAAGAGACCAACATCAACCTGCGGATTCGCTACCGGGACACGCAGTACGAGGTGGTGCGCGGCGATACCGGCTTCCGCATCTCTCGCAAGACGGGCATCCCCTACTATCTGATCGAAGAGGCCAATCCCAACCGCGATCTGAACGTCCTTTCGGTCGGGGACATCATCAACCTGCCGTCGCGGGATAAGGCGCTGCCGCTGCCCCCGGTGGGTAACAAGCGGATCGTGGTCAACCTGGATAACCAAACGCTGGTGGCCTTCGAGAACGGACAGATGGTCTTCAACTGGCTGATCTCTTCCGGGATCGGCAGCGCCCCGACCTCACCTGGCATTTTCCAGGTTCTGTCGCACAACGAAGTGGCTTCGGGGAGCAGCTTCACGCTGTGCGCGGAGAACGGGCTGAACTGCGGCCAGTGGGAGATGTACTGGTTCATGGGCATGTACGAAGTGCAGCCCGGCCTGATGAACGGCTTCCACGGGGCGGTACTGCTGCCCAACGGCGCTTATCTGGGCGGCGGGAATGTGGGCGCGCCCTACACCTTCGGCTGCGTGATGTCGCTGGACTCGAACGCCAAGCTGCTCTACGACTGGGCTGACCTGGGTACAGTGGTCGAGATCATCTCCAGCGAGTTCGCGCCGCAGAGCGATCTGGGGCGGCTGGCGCTCCAGCAGACGGCCAGCCTCGCTGTGACCCCCGTGGGGTGAAGCTTCGGCTCGGCTGGATCGCGTTCTGCTTACGGCTGGCCGGGAGCGTCCTGACTGGCTGCGCGGGGCTGATCGCAGCGGCTTCGGCGGTCGGGATGGGGCGGCCGGGTGACGCGCTTTATTTCATCTCCTCGCGGGACGGGCTGTACCGCATCTATGCCCATGACCTGGATCATCACTTCACCCGCAGGCTCAGTTCCGAGCCGGTCGCACTGTCTTATCTGAACCTATCGCCGGATGGGCGCATCCTCCTGTTTGAAGCGGGGACGGAGCGGAGCGCCTGGCCGCTAGGCGCTCGCCTGATGAATTGGGACGGGAGCGGGGCGCGGCCGTTTCCCATCGAAGATGCCCATGGGCTGCGCTGGTCGCCGGATGGACGCTGGATCGTCGCTACGCGGGTGGTGGACGAGCAGAACGTCCTCTTTCTGGTGGAGGCGGCCTGCGTGGTCAGCGATTCAGCCTGCCCGGAGCCGATCCAGATTACTGCCGGGGGGTTCAGCGCGGGCACGCCGAGTTGGTCGCCGGATGGTTCCTGGCTGGCTTACGCGGCCAATCCACGGGGGGACTACGATCTGTTCGTACTCGACCTGGGCTGCCTGGATGAGCCGGGCGGGTGCATCGGTCAGGGGCGGGGGGTGGGGCAGAGCGAGGCCGATGACGTCCTGCCGCAGTGGTCGCCGGATGGGCGGAGCCTGCTGTTCGGGCGGTTGGTGGGACTGGAGGTCGAGATGTATCTGATCGACCCGTTCGCTTCCGGGCCGGCGCGAGCGTTGGCCGGGGAGATGCACACGACTACGGTTCCGGCGTGGTCGCCGAATGGGGAACGGATCGCGTTTTTCAGCGAGCGGCTGTACGTGATGGATGTGCCCGGCGGGGTTCCACGGGCGCTGGAGGATCGGACTGGTTCGTGGCCGGTCTGGTCGCGGGACGGGGAGCGGATCGCTTACGTGAGCGGGTTGGAACTGCTCAGCCCGCACATCCGGTTGGTCGATCTGGCGGGGCGGGGGCAGGTGTTGTTCGAGGACGGGTTCACCTACTGGGCGCCGGTGTGGTGGGGCAGGGAGTGAATAGTTTGTAGTTAATAGTTTATAGTTGATAGAAAAAGCTGATGGCTGTTAGCTTATTGTGTTTAGAAATACAAATGCACAACATAACGGCGATGAGAAATCTGATAAGAATGATAAGAATGAGAATGTGCGAATCTTGAGAATCGGCACAAATGGCGGCAATGGCAAAATAGCAATTTCGTGCCAAATGGCTTACATGCAAGGCGGCGGTTTGTCAGACGTGCTGCAAATGCGCCGCCAGACACTCCAGTGATCTGGCTGCCGAAAAGCCATGTCCACTGAAGGGACAGCAGAGCCAGATGGCTGGTCGATCACGGTCTCCCCATCTTGCCTGGGCGGGTGTTTTGCTGCGGAAATTGCGGCAGTTGCGGCAATTTCAGAGCGGCGATTGTGTGCCAGATGGTGGAGGTGAAACAGGCGCAAGCGCGTCATCTTGTGACAGTTCCCCATTCGTTGGACTGATCCCGACGGGAAGACTCCCCGATTTTGTGGCGGAAATGGCGGCAATGGCGGACACGCCACCGACGCCATTTTGTGTCAGTGGATCGCAGCCCTCCCGTTCGGCTCACCGGGCGAAATGCTACAAATACTGCACATGCAAATCGCGCGACAAGTTGCAAATGCGCCGCCAGACACTAAAGTGATCTGGCTGCCGAAAAGCCATGTCCACTGAAGGGACAGAGGGCAGCGCGATGTCCACAGTCCGGTTGTAAAGGTACATCACCGGCTCATCCTGATGCCTGTGTAAACCCAGAATAGCATAAAATGGAGTCGAAAGGGTGACATTTTGGTAACTTTTTGGGCATAAAATCGTGGAGAAGAGGATTTAACCGCAAAGTCCCTATGAAATGGCATCACACCCAAAGACGAATATCCAA
>JAEUQZ010000397.1 GCA_016788965.1 Anaerolineae bacterium
AACTTAACCTTAGCGCCTTCCACCTGCTTTTCTCAACCCCTCCTCTCTCGATCATTTGTTCAGTGTCCGGTAGCTAGTGGGATCTTCATCTATGGGTGGGATGCTTGCAGTTCCGTTCTGGCTCCTACTCGTAGCGGAAGCGCCGCACCGCGATGATGAAGAACACCGCCGTGAACCCGGTCAGGATCGCCAGATTGGGCAGGATCGTCAGCAGCGTCCCCTGCTCGAAGATGAGCGTCTGGAAGGCGTCCATCGTCCAGGCTACCGGGGTCAGATGCCCGATTGTCCGCATGAACTCCGGCACGATATCCAGCGGCCACCAGGCTCCACCCAGCGGAGCCAGCGTCAGCGCCAGCAGCAGACTGATGCTGTTGGCCTGCTGTTCCGTCTTCAGGAAGGTCGAGACCGCGAAGGCCAGCGCCGTCATGCACAGCGTGAACAGCACCATCACCACCAGCATCGCCAGCGGCTGGTCGCCGAAGTTGACGCGCAGCGCCAGCCCGATCACGAAGACGACCACGAACTGGATCATCCCCGCCACGAACCACATCAGGATTTTCCCACCCAGGATTTGCGAGCGGGTCAGCGGCATCATCACCAGGCGTTGCAGCGTCCAGTTCTTGCGCTCGCGGATCAGGATGAACAGCGCCCCGAAGACCGTGAACATCACGAACATGCTGCCCATGCCCGGCACGGATTGGCCGAAGCCAGCCTGCGTGCCGATCACCTGCTGGGTGTCGGCCACGTTGCTTTCACTGAGCGCATATGTCACTGTCCCCAGGTCTTGATCCAGCAGCGCCGTCGCCCGGTCATAAACCGAGTCCTGGAACGCCGCGCGGTCGGCCTCATCGCGGAATTGGAGCGGCGGGAACTGCCCGGCCACATCCATCCCGACCACCGCCGCCACCTGGGCGCTCCCGATCCGGCTGACGACCGCCTGAACCGACTGCTCGATGGCGCTGGGGCCGGTTCCGCTCTGCTCGGCGCGGTAGAGGACATCGACGGCCTGGCCGTTCTGCACCTTCTCGCCGAAGCCCGCCGGGATCACGATCACCGCTTCGACAGTATCGTCCAGCACACGCTGGTCGGAGCGTTCCAGCGTCATCACCAGATCGTTACCCAGACGGCAGGAGTTATCCACGCTGTCCATCGGGCACAACTGCAAACCGCTGTTCACCGCCCGCAGATCCTCGACGAACTGCTGCGAGACGGCGCTGTTGTCCTGGTCGATCACATCGATCCGTATCTGCGGCGGCCCGCCGCCAAAACCGCCGTTGCCGATCCCGACGCCGATGGTCAGGATCAGCGGGATGACGACTAAACCGATGATCTGGCCGGGTTCGCGGAAGAAGACCCGCAGATCGTTCAGCATAATGCTGAATACTTTGCTCATTGTGGGCCTCCTTGCCTACACATCCAACCGTCGGTTGAACAGCCAGTATCCGACCGCGAACAGACCGACGCCGAATCCCACCAAAATCAGCAGGTTCAGCCCCACGTCCGTCCGCCCATTTGAGAGCTTCTGGAACGCATCCGTTCCCCAATACAGCAGCGAGAACTGCGCCACGCTCGGCGGCAGTTGGAAGCCGAAGGCCCCGCCCAGCACGCTCAGGCCGATGCTGATGACCGACCCGTAGACGCCGGCCTGTTCGGGCGTCTTCGCCAGCCCCGCGATGAACGTCCCCAACCCGGTCGCCGCCAGCGCCGCGCCGAGGATGATCAACCCGACCAGCAGCAGATTGTTCCCCCAGATCATCAGGAAGCCGCCGTTCAGCACACTGGCGACCAGCGTCAGCGCGATGAACAGGAAGATCAACTGCGTCACGCAGGTGACAAACGTGCCCGCCAGCTTGCCCAGCAGAATCGCCAGACGCGGCGTCGGCGAGACGATCAACCGTTGCAGCGTCCCCTGCCGCCGCTCCTGGAAGATATCCAGGATGCCGCCCTGCCCGGTGAACAGCGTGAAGAACATCGCCTGCGCCGACCCGAACACCACCAGCAGGCTGGCCGAGGCGCTCATCGATGAGCCTTCCCGCCGCAGGACATCCTGCTGCACCCGGACGGCATTCAGCGCCGGCTCGAAGGCGCAGCTAAAGTCCGGTTGGAAGCTCCCGGTGGCGTTGGCCGCCAGGAACTGCGCCCCGAAGGCCAGATCGGTCTGCGCCCGCTGCACCATCGCCTCGATGGTCGCCGCCACCGCCACGTTCCCGGTGACGATCTGGTTGACGAAGCCCTCGGCGATGCTGCGGATGATCCCGGCTCCCAGTGTCTGGCCGCCGTTGCCGTAGACTTCCACGCTGGTCGCTTCCATCGGCTTGTTGGCTCCATATGTCAGCCGCGCCGTGAAATCCGCCGGAATGATGATCGCCGCCGTATACGTCCCGGCATCGACCGCCGCCTTTGCCGCCGCCGCGTCATCCAACCTGACCGCCTCGGTCAAATCTTCCAGCGTATTCCCGCTGCTGGGCGCGGGCGTGCCATCATTCTGCACCAGCGTGCAGGTCGAAGCCGGCGCGCCGCTCCCATCCGCTGGCGGGATGAAGGCGTTCACGAAGATGTCACCGTAATTGAAACCGCCGCTGCCCTGATCCAGGTTCACGATGGCGACCGGGATGTTGCTGATCGGTGATCCGCCGCCCGCCAATCCACCGAACGCCAGCGCGATGATCGTCGCCACCGCCAGCGGAGCCGCCAGCATCACCAGCACCAGGTTGCGGTCGCTGTAAGTGGCGTAAATGTCCTTCCAGGCAATCGTCCAGATTTTGCTCATGGCTCAGTCCCTCAGCGCCCGGCCGGTGAGTTGCAAGAACACCGCTTCCAAATCAGGTTCGCGCACTTCGACGGACATCACATCGATGCTGGCATCGGAGATGATCTTCAGCAGATCGGGCAGCGCCCGCCGTCCGCGTTTGGCGTACACGGTGATCTTGCCGGACTGCACCTGGTCGCTGGTTTCGCTGGCCTGCACAGGCGCATCGTAGAGCGCCCGCGTCACGCCTTCAACGCTGCTCTGAAGCTTTTGGAGCAACCCGTCCTTGAGCGTTTGCGTGCCGACGCTCAGGATCAGGCGATCTTCTTCGCCGACCTGCTGGATCAACTGGCCGACCGTTCCCAGCGCGATCACCTTGCCCTGATCGACGATGCCGACCCGGTTGCTGAGTTCCTGCGCTTCTTCCATCAGGTGCGTGGTGTACAGCACCGTCATCTTCTGCACATCGCGCAGCCGCAGCACCGTATCCAGGATGCGCCGCCGGCTCTGCGGATCGACGCCGACGGTCGGCTCGTCCATATATACCAACTGCGGCTTATGCAGCAGCCCCACGCCGATGTTCACCCGCCGCTTCATGCCGCCGGAGAACGTCTCGATGCGGTCTTTGGCCCGGTCGCGCAGATCGGTGAAGTCCAGCACCTCGTCCACGCTGTGAGCCAGTTCCTTGCCGCCCAACCCGTACATCCTGCCGAAGAACTCCAGGTTCTGCCGCGCCGTCAGCGCGGGATACAGCGCGATCTCCTGCGGCACGACCCCCAGCAGCTTCTTGGCTTCCAACGCCTGTTTGGTGATGGAGAAGCCGCCGATGCGGGCATCGCCCTCGGTCGGAGCCAGCAGACCGCTGATCATCGAGATCGTCGTGGTTTTACCGGCCCCGTTCGGCCCCAACATGCTGAAAATCTCGCCCCGTGTGATGTCCAGGTCGATCCCGCGGACGGCCTGCACTTCGGTCCCGTCCGCCCGTTTGAACGTCTTCTTCAATCCGCGTACTTCGACCAGTGTTTCATGATTCGGCATGACCCGATTCTCCTTTGCGCTCGGCTTCCTGTGCGTGTTTGCGATGACTTGCTTATCCGATCTTGGCGTTCTTCGCGCTGTCTTGTTATCTTCCCTAATCCCCAATCCCTGACCCCCAATCCCTAGATTCCCACTACGGAGATTACCCCTCGTTGGTTTCACGCAGCCGGGCGATGGCCTGCTCCAGCCAGCGGATTTCGCAGCCATGCGTCTCCACGCCGTAATCCAGCGAGAGAAGCTGCATCTGGAACGCCCGCGGCAGCCCCGCCCATTCCTCCCGCGAGGGCAGCGTGTACCCCAGTTCCTCCAGCGCCCACTGGGTCTGCCGCAGCGCATCCAGGTAATGCTCCAGCACCCGGATGAGCGCGGCGTTGTCCACCGCGTCGCCGAAGAAAAGCTGCCCCAGCCACTCGATCCGCGTCGGCTGCTCGGCCAGCGGTGTCCGCAGCCAGTCCCGCAGCGCCGCCTGCCCCGCCTCGGTGATGTGATACACCTTCTTGTTGGGGTTGTCGGTCTGGATGATCTGCTCGGTTCGCACCCATCCCTCGGCCTCCATCTTGTGCAGCGTGCGGTAAATCTGGCTTTGATCGGTCGTCCAGAAGTGCTGCACCGTCGTGCTGAAGGCCTTGTTCAGGTCGTAGCCCGAAAGCGGCGTCGTGTTCAGGAACCCCAGCAGCAGATGTGTCAGCGCC
>JAEUQZ010000398.1 GCA_016788965.1 Anaerolineae bacterium
GAGATGATCGAATGGCCGGAGGAAGCCCTCGAAGCCGAAGCGCCGGCCGCGCCCGCGCCCGCCGAAAACGCGCCCGACTGGTTGAACGCGATGGTTCCGGGTCTGGACGTGGATTACAGCGCACCGGAAGATGAACAGATTGAGAGCGAATTCGTCCCAGGCAGCGAGAACCGGATCGTCCCGGCCATCCCGACCGCCAAAGCGGGCGAGACAGCGCGGCCAGAATATGCCTGGCTGGTGGACATTGTGGACGAAGAGTCGCGGCAGACGGCCGCCCTGGGCGAGGAATCGCGCCCACAGCCGCGCTTCCGCTTCTCGCGCCTGCCGGTCTGGCTGCGTCCGCCCACCGAAAAGCGCGATGAACCCGACCTGGCGACCATCATAGGCAGATGGCCGCGGAATGACTGGTACTGCGGAGAGGAACAGAAGGAATGCCACCGGTGGACAATACCCCGAACTTCGACTCGATGACCCCAGAGGAAATCATGCTCTGGATGGAGAGTCTGGCGAAACGTCAGGGCGCGACCGAAGGCTTCATGACCGAAGCCAATGTCGAAGTCCCGGAAATCGATCCGACCACCGTGGTCATCGACGAACCGGGCTACGTGCCCTCGGAGGGCAAGGATCGCGGCAAGCGCATCGGCCCGGTCATTCCGACCGCTGCCGCCAAACCTGCCGCGCCGGAACCGTCCGCCCCGAAAGCGGTCGAGCCTCCCCCTGCGCCCAAGCCGGTCGAAGTGCCGCCACCAGCCCGCGTCGAGCCGATCATTGAGAAGCCGGCTGCCGCTCTGCCCATCGAGCCGCCTCCGCCAACGCCTGCCCCGCGTGCCGTTGAATCGGCTGCGCCGAGCGGTCTCTCCTGGCTGGAAAGCCTGGCCGCCGATCAGGGAATGCCCGATTTCGACCTGTCCTCGCTGGCCGCCGACCTCAGTCCGGCTGCGCCTGCGTCCACGCCCGCCGCGACCAATCCTATTTCCTGGCTGGAGAGCCTGACGCAGGAGTCCGCTCCTGACGAAGTGGCTGCCCCGGTGGAGGAAGATATGTCCTGGCTGGAAAGCCTCAAACCTGCCGAGGCCGAGCCGCAGGCTGCCGCGCCCGCCGTCGATGACAACATCTTCTGGCTGGAAGGTCTGGCCCGGCGTCAGGGCGCGCGCGAGGAAGAACTGGCTTCTGAAGCCGGCCTTGATCTGCCGATCCCGGAGGCAGCGCAGCCGGGTGGGCCGGGCTATACCAGCTACACCTTCGCCACGCCGACCTTCGAGACCCCCGCCGAAGTCGAACCGCCGCAGGACCCGGCCGCCTGGCTCGATTCGCTGGCGAGTGCCGCCGCCGAAGTCACGCCGCGCAGTGCCCCGCCGCCCCTGGTCGATTCGCCGATGAGCGACACCGAGATTCAACAGGCACTCAAGCGCGGCGAGGTCATCCCGCATGACCAGATGGAAGCCTGGATGAACCGCCAGTTGGAGATCGGCGCTCAGCGCACCGAACCGGAACCGGATTACGATCCCGAAGCCCCGGCTGTCAAAGCCGAGATTCCGGACTGGCTGCTGGAACAGGTCGGCGAACCGGTCCCGCTTGAAGCGCCGCCCGCTGCCCAGCCCGCGCTCATCGAGTCGATCCTGGAACCGCCCTCGATCCCGACGGAAAACATTCCCGACTGGCTGCGTGAAGAAGAGCCGGAATCCGGCGAACTGGATACCATCTTCGCCAGCAGCGCCAGCGAAGCCCCCGCCGCACCGCCGGCCGTGGTCTACGAAGCGCAGGGCAGCGCCTTCCTCGATCCCAACGATCCCTGGGTCGAGGCGCTGGAACTCGAATATCAGCAGCGAGCAGGCGAGGCGACACCGCCGGCCATTGTGTCGCCGCCGCCCAGCCTGGAACCGCTCCAGGCCACCGCGCTCCCGCACGAAACCGAACTGGAACCCGGCGAGCCGGAAGGCGTCCCCGATTGGCTCCAGGATGTAACCGGGGGTGTGCCCGCCGCGGTGGAAGCCATGCCCGACTGGCTCACCCGCGATCTGGGCGGGCCCGCCCCAACCGTCGAAATCTCGGCGCTGCCGGGAACGCCTGTCCCCGTTGGAGAAAACTCGCTCGATTGGCTGGAAGGCCTGGATGTCGATACCAGCGAAATCCCGCAGTGGCTCCGCGAAGCCATCGCCACGTCGGACGCCGAATCCATCCCTACGCCGCCGCCGGCCTCGGCCGTCGTGACCGCGCCACAGCCCGTCGTCATTCCGGCAGCGCCACCGCCGCAAACGGTGATTGTGCCTGCCGCGCCGCCGCCCGCTCCACGACCCGCCCCGGCTCCTGTTCCTGCGCCAGCCGCAGGTCTGAACGTGGGCGAACTGCTCAGCGCGGCCCGCGCGGCACTCGCCGGGAACAATGTGCAGGAAGCCCTGAGCGGTTACGAGCAGGTCATCCGCGCCAACTCGAACCTGGATGAGGTCATCGACGACCTCACCAGACTGGTCGATAAGGTCAAGACCAGCGCGGCCGCTTACCGCGTGCTGGGGGATGGCCTGATGCGGAAAGGTCGCCTGCAGGACGCGCTCGACACTTATCGCAAGGCGCTCAATCAGCTATAATCGCCGCTGGTCTGACGCCGTTCGTCGGAACGAAGCTTATGAAGGGCGGGGCTGTCACCCGCCCTTTTTGCTGTCACTCACTCGTGGATACGAAAGGAACTGCACAGGTTATGGAACGCACACTCATCATCGTCAAGCCGGATGCCGTCCAGCGCGGGCTGACCGGGGAAATCATCCGCCGCTTCGAGGTTCGCGGGCTGCGGATCATCGGCATGAAGTTCTTGCAGGTCTCGCGGGAACTGGCCGAAAAGCACTACGATGTGCATCAGGGCAAGCCCTTCTTCGAGGGGCTGGTGAAGTACATCACCTCGTCGCCTGTGGTGGTCATCGCGCTGGAAGGAACCAATGCCGTCGCTGCCGCGCGTAAGACCATCGGCGCGACCCGTCCCAACGAAGCCGAAGCCGGCACGATCCGCGGCGACCTGGCTCTGGAGATCGGGCGTAATCTGGTGCATGGCTCGGACAGTGTGGAAAATGGGCAGATCGAAGTGGCGAATTTCTTCAGCGCGGGCGAACTGGTCTCCTGGCCGCGCAACACCGATCCGTGGATTTTCGAGTAGAGGGAATGCTGCTGTCAGGGCGCAGCCGCGCGGCTGCGCCCTGAATGACTCACTGAATCCGCAGCAGGATATGGGCGCTGCGCCACAGTCCTTCCAGGTCGTAGTAGCGCCGCTTGGCCTCGACGAAGGCGTGCAGCACCACATCGCCGTAGTCCATCAGCATCCAGCCGCTTTCCGGCGTGCCCTCCACCGAGAAGGGCAGCTTGCCGTACTTCTCTTTGATGACCTCGCGGACATTATCCGTGAGCGCCCGCAGTTGGCGGTCGCTCAACCCGTTGCAGATCACGAAGAAATCGGCAATGATGGCGTCCGGTCGCAGATCGAGCAGGACGATGTCTTCGGCTTTTTTGTCTTCGACCGCATCCACGATGGCGCGGGCCAGATCGATGGCTTCCAGGGTAGAACCTCCACGGTTTTTCAGGGAGCAGGCATTGTAGCACAATTGATCCAGCCGGGGTATCCGCGCTTCGCCCTACGACGCAGACTAATCGATCTGATCGGCAATCTTAATCCAGTTTAGGGCCGATATGCGTTTATGCTGTCTGTGACCATCATTGGGGGAATCAACATGGCTTATCAGGTAGCATGGCTGTTGGAAAACCGGATCATGCTGATTTCGTATGAAGGGATGCTGACCAAAGTCGATCTTCACACGTACCTCGCTGAGACAATGGACATGCGAGACCGTGCCAACATGCTCCACGGCGAAGGCGGTCCGCTGGTGCATACCATCACCGACGCCAGCCACATGACCGGAACCGACCTCAACCTGAAGGAAGCGATCAAATCCCTCGATGCTGTGCGGAAGCAGCGCGTCGGCTGGACGATTTACATCGCCGCGGGCAAGATGGACTTGTTCTTTGCCAGTCTTGGGCATCAGTTCGCCGGGGTGCGTTTCCGCTGTGTTGGATCAGTGGCCGAAGGCATCGACTTCCTCAAGCAGGTGGATGACACCCTGGCCGAGTTTGCCTACGAGGGTGACACAGCGCGGTAAGCATCCACTGTGCCTCTATCCTGTACGCTCCGTAGTCGAAAACTATGAGAGTTTCCCGCGCTCAGCCGCATAGCTCAGGCAGGCGAGAACGTCCTCGCGCGTCAGCGAGGGGAAGTCATCCAAGATTTGCTCAATTGTCATCCCGGCAGCCAGATACGACAGCACATCGTAGACTGTGATCCGCAGTCCCCGAATGCAGGGTTTACCGCTGCGTGTGCCTGGCTCCAGCGTGATCAGTTGGGGATCGAAATTCATACCGCTCGACCTGTGAACGATTGCGTGGATTCAGTGTACCACAATCCCGCCCCGCCTACGCCCCCAGCAGAAA
>JAEUQZ010000399.1 GCA_016788965.1 Anaerolineae bacterium
TATCTCCCAATCTGATTATAAATAAATGAAGCGTTGTGCCACATTCACGTTTCACCAAACCCGTAAATTCTTTATGAAAACTTGTGCAAACGTCCAGCCCGAATCGAAACGGGCACGCCAACAAGCGTGCCCGCTCTACGGAAAGGTGTTCGCTCTCGTTCAGACTATGGGAGGATCGACAATGACGACCCAGGGAGCCGGACGGCCACGGGTGCGCTCCGGCAGCCGTTCCCCCCGCAGCGCATCGGCAGTCCCGCCGCGGCCGGCCCCATCTGGACGGCCAGAAGCAATCCCAACAGGAGTGCGATCAGAAAACGTTTGGTGCGGTTCATGAGGTGTTTCCCTTTGCAGAGCGATCCAACCGTTATCAGGAGTCTAGGCGAAAACGAACCTTGTATCCTATGGAGACGTCGCCAACTTCGTAAATTCAGTGAAAAGGATCGACTTGAAGGTATTCGGTCAGAATCGAAACCGTCACGCGCGGCAGCGTGACATCATCAGGATAGAAGAGTTGTTTCGGGACAGATTAGCCGCCTGATGGAGTCGTCGCTGAATTGGTGACGCAGCCTTCGCCACAGCGAATCGGTATTCCCGCCGCAGCTGGCCCGATCTGAGTTGCCAGCAGCAGTCCCAACAGCAGAGCGACAATGAAACGTCTGATCCGGTTCATGAGCTATTTCCACTTCTTTTCATTGGCCGATAGAGCCTATGAATCCCATTCTAGGGTGAGAACTGCGAATCAGACCCTTGTGATTTCCCTAAATGCGTAAATTTTCACGAGTTTCGGAGTTTGGGAGCCTAGCCGTGTTCCGCCGCTTCCACTGTCACTGGCAGCAGCGTGAAGCTGAAGGTCGAACCTTCGCCCGGAATACCTGAACTTTCGGCAGACACCGAGCCGCCCAGCTTTTCCACGATGGTCTTCACGATGGTCAGTCCCAGACCGTGTCCCTCGATCTTCTGCTGGCCGAGCCGTTCGAACCGCGTGAAGAGCTGCGCCAGCGCCGATTCGCTCAGTCCCGCCCCGTTATCCCGCACCCAGAACCGAATATGTCCGCTGGGGTCAGGGGAGGCCCCAAGGCGGACGCGCGGCGGTGTCCCACCATACTTGATGGCATTGTTCAGGTAATTGACGAAAGCCTCTTCCAGCCACGAAGCATGTCCCATGACCGCTGGCAGCGTCCCGTCGATCTCGATCACCGCCTGATGCGCCTCAGCCACGGGACGAACACGGGTCAGTGCCTCTTGCAACACTTCGTTCATATCGACCGGCTGCGGCATGATCTGCTGCTGGCGGGCTTTCGCCAGGCTCAGCAGCGCCCCCACGATCTCGTTGAGCTTGTTGGCTGCCCCCATCAACTCTTCCATATACATGCGGCTGTCGGAGTCGGGTTGGTCTTCCAATTCCCCTTCGATCAACGAACCGTAAGCCAGAATCACGCCGATGGGATTTCGCAGATCATGCGCGACGTTATCAGCATACGAGTCCAGTTCGGCGATCATCTGCTCGTTCTGCTGGATTTCCCGTTCGAGCGACTGGCTGCGGTGGAAGTGCGTTTCCGCTTCCAGCCGCGCCTTCTCGACCTCGTAGATCGCCTGCAAAGTCTTCTGACGGCTGTCCGCCTGATCGTTGAAGACCATCTCCTTGATAGCATGAAAGTATTTAAGGTGATAGAACGCCGCCGCGTAATCTCCCATCCGTTGGTAGGCATCGGCCAGCTTTTCATGGGTGGCGAAGATTTCTGGCCGGGTATTCAACGCGGTAAACAATTCTAACGCCCGTTCAAAATACACCAGCGCCTGCGCCGTCTGCCCCTGCTCCAGATATACCTCGGCGATCAGGCTTAGCACGGAGCCTTCCTGAAGTGAGGCCACGCTCTCGCGGCTGATCTCCAGGGCGCGTTCCAGACTATCGACGGCCGCCGCCGGCTGCCCCGCCTTGCGGTAAGCCAGCCCTGCCTGCATCAGACCGAACGACTCGGCGATGGCATGATGGGCACGTCTGGCGATCTCGATGCCTTCCTGCGCGTATTGAAGGGCTTTTTCACGATCTCCCAACTGATTGTATGTATCCGCGATGTTCACCAGGACGATGCTCAGCAGAAACGAACTACCGCTGTTGGGTCGCAGCACCGCCTCGACCTGACGGTAATGCGCCAGCGCCTCCTGGTGATTGCCGGTCTGTCCATACATCTGCCCGATATTGTTCAGCACGGCAATCGTCTGGCGCGTATCGCCTGACTCGGCGGCGATGCTGAGCGCCTGGGTGTAGCACTGGAGCGCGTCGGCATGGTTGCCGATGACGTTGTGGTTCGAGCCGAGGATATTCAGCGCGTCATATTCCAGCATCCGAAAGTGGCTGGCGCGGGCGAGCTTGAGAGCATCCAATGTGGTGATGACCGAGGCCGAATAATCGGCGATGTTGTAGTAAGCCCAGGCCTGGTTAAGCAGGGCGCGGCACAACCCCTTCGAGTCATCCACCCTGGTCGCCAGTTCGATGGCTTCATCGGTCAGTTTCAGCGCGGCCTGTGTGTCAACCTCGACCAGATACTCGGCCAGGTTGTTCAATGCCTCGATCTGAGATGTTGGCCCCTCTGCTTGCTGAAGGGCGGCCTCCAATGCCGTTCGACGTTCGCTCATGCTCACTCGACATATGGTGAAACACTATATCTATCGCAATTGTAACATAGACTGGCAGATCGGACGCTTAACGTCCAACCATTGTTGACTGCCCCTGCGCCAGCTACAATCACTCTATGCTGATTCAACGCCTTATCGCCCATAAACTCCTCGTTATCGTCATCATCGCCCTGATCGTTCGGGTCGCGGTCTTCCTGGCCTTCCCTGGCATTTTCCGATTCGAGCAGACCGGCGTCATCCACGGTTCGCAGGCGTATGACCTCTATGCCACCCACCTGCTTGACACCGGCATTTATGGCATCCAACCCGGCCAGGCCGATGCCCTCCTGCCGCCACTATACAGCCTGGTGCTGACCGTCCTGTACGCTATCTTCGGACGCTCAGGACTGACCGTCAGCGGCTTCAACATCCTGTTGGATGTCGTGACCATCGTCTGCCTTTATCATCTCGGTCGCCGCCTTTTCCCCCGCCACGGCGAGTGGATCGGCGCGCTCGCCGCCCTGATGACCGCCGTCTATCCCTACCTGATCTTCCAGAACCTCACCCTGATCGATACCCCCCTGTTCATGACGCTGATGTATGCTTTTCTGCTGCTGGCCGTGCTGTTGCGGGAACGTCCCCGCTTCGACCGGGGGACACTCGGCCTCGCGCTGCTGGCCGGATTGGTGCTGGGGCTGGGCACGCTCACTCGCCCCATCCTCCCGCCGCTGGCCGTGTTGGTCGCCCTCTGGTTCCTGTTTCGGCTGAATCTGTGGCAATCGATTCTGCGTCTGCTGCCGGTCGCGCTCGTCAGCCTGGCGCTGCTCGGCATCTGGGCCATCCGCAATACCGGCGTCTACGGAACCTTCGTGGCGATGACCACCAACTCCGGTGGTAATTTCTGGCAGGGCAACAGCGAATACGTCATCCCCTACTTCCGCGCCGGCTATGATGTCCAGTGGACCTCGCCTGATCCCGACCTGATCACCGCCGCCGACCCCTACAGCCCCGAAGCCGATTCCCAGCGCTTCGCCCTGGCGTTCAAGTTCCTGCGGGAAAATCCCCAGCGTATTCCCGAACTGCTCTGGGTCAAATTCCTGGTTCACTGGAGCATCGACATTGCCCCCCGCTTCAACCCGACCGAGGGCGAACTGCCGCGTCTGAATTACCAGGGCGATATCGTCGCCACAACTTCACCCGAAGGGAATTTGCAGCTTGGCGAACTCCCGCCCGGCGATCCGGTCGGCGCTTATTCCGAGCCGCTCTTCGATGTCATCGGCCGTTGGGTGCAGCGCCTCTATTGGGGCAGCCTCTTCCTCATCGGGCTGGCCGGGATCGTCGTGACCGCCCGCGAATGGCGCACGGTCAGCCTGCTCTGGTTCGTCCAGATCGCCATGACCGCCGTCTACGTCGCCTTCCACCCCTCCACCCGCTACCGTGTCCCCACCGACCCAGCCTGGTTCCTGTTTACCGCCGCCATGCTGGTCTGGTTGGGATTGTGGTGGTCGCGGCGCAAATCATCTCGCCTCCAGGCCGAATTCGTCAATTAAGACGAATTTCAGTGAATCACGAATGTTGCCCGCTTCTCCAGTGAAAACCTGACTATCCTCGCCATCTTCCCTCATCCCCGGTTATGCTTCCCAACCTTGACCGAGGCCATGTGCAAGCATTCATGAGACACCAAAGAGTGACAATAATGTCACCCTTTCGGCCTCATTTTGTGCTACTCTGGGAATACGCGCGGCAATCACCCGGCTTTCATAGCGAATCGGCATCGGCGTGTCCCGGTTTTCTGGCAAGGACGACATCCAGTTGAGAATCATCGCGCATT
>JAEUQZ010000039.1 GCA_016788965.1 Anaerolineae bacterium
TGTCTCGGCCAGCCGTTTATAAAGTACCCACAGCGCGTTGTGCAGGTCGAGGACGCGGCGGCTGTTGGTGAACGGCAGGGCATACTGCCCCATGTTGAGCTGGTCGGCCTGGACGATGTCGTAGCGCGGCCCGGCTGCCAGTTCGCGCAGGACGGCCCGCATCTCCGGGCGCACATCGCGCAGCATCATCCAGGGCTGGCTCTTCAGCAGGCTCACGCCCAGGTAGAGCAGATCCCGGATTGGCGACCGCGTGATCGGCACGGTCACGACCTTCTCGCACAGCGTTTCCAGATGGCGGACATGTTCGGGTTTATCGGTATCGCGGATGAATGAAACCAGCGTCACCGCGTGGCGTTTCGCCAGGAATTTAACGACGTTATAGGTCTTGGCCTTGGGGCCGCTGTCCGGTGGATAGGGCAGCACCTGGGTGAGCAGCAGGACACGCATGAGGCAGTCGGACTCCTTCAGGCAGCGACGGGGGTGTGACTTCCCTGGTGGATCAGCGCGGCGGCCCGGCGGGCATGGTCGATGATGGCTTCGCCCGTCGGCAGGGCCGGATACACCTGGGTGGTGTTGACCAGGAACAATCCCGTATAGGGCGTCCGCACGGCCGGGGCGCTGGCACGCATATTGATGCCGTAGACCGGCTCGGTATAGCGCGAACGGCTGACGGCGAAATGGACAATACTCTGTGGATCGAACTGCGGGAAAATCAGCTTGAGATGGCTCAGCCAGGCCTCGCGGATCACCTCGTCGGATACGCCCATCCAGTCGTTATCCGGCGCGATGTAGCGCGGCAGATACACGACCGAATACTCCGGGTGTTCGGGATGCGGCGTCTCGATGATGGTGGCGAAGGGATAAGCCGGGTCGGTCAGGTTGAGCGTCCAGTAATCCGAAAGCGGCTGCTTCAGCACCAGCACCGGGCAGATCAGGCCGAGGTATTTGCTTTTCTGGAGCTGCTCCAGATAGCCGCGATCCGCGCCGGGGAGCAGCAGCGCCGCGCTGGGGCTGGCGACCGCCGCCACGACCGCGTCGAACTCCATCGCGCCGTCCAGGGTGCGGATGCGCTCCAGCCGTCCATCGCCCACTTCGATTTCGCGGACGCGCACATTGGTTTCGACCCGGCCGCCGCGCCGGGCGATGTCGGCGGCCAGCGCCTCGATCAGCGAGAAATGGCCGCGCCGCAGATAACCGACGCTGCCTTCCATTTGTGGGGCGCGGCGGATGCCGCTCATGCGGTTCAGCCACGACCAGATGTACACCGCCGAAACGCCGTCATACGCGCCATCGAACTTGGCTTCCAGCAGCGGCTTCCAGATGCGCTCGAAGGCCTGCGTTCCGCCGCTGCGGATCAGCCACTCCCGCGCGGGCTGGCTGTCCAGCGCCTGCCAGCCATCGGTCATCCGGGCTTGCAGGATCATCCCGCCCAACCGGAACCGATCCTTGATCCCCAGTACCGGGAAGGATAGAAAATCGAAGATGCTGCTCATCGGATGCAGTTGGTTCTGGTGGACGAAGCCGGTACGCGCGTTGGCGAAAACCAGTTCATTTTCCAGCCCCATCCGGGCGCACAGGTCGCGGACACCTTGATCCGACGGCAGGATGGGATGCTGAGACCGCGACACGCGCAGCCCATCCGGGAACTGCCACTCGCCGCTGTGACCGCCCAACTCGGCGGTCTGTTCCAGCACCGTCACCTCATGACCGTACTCGGCCAGGAAGCTCCCCAGCGCCAGCCCGGTCAACCCACCGCCGATGATTCCGACCTTCACGAGGCACTCTTCTGCTCGCTGCGGGCGACGATCCAGACCCCGGTGACGATCACCGCGAAGCCAACGACGCGCGGCAGCGTGACCGCCTCCTGGAACAACAGCGCCCCGCCGATCAGCACGGCCATGTAGGTCAGGCTGAGGAACGGATAGGCAAAGCTCAGATCGGCCCGCGCCAGCGCGAACAACCACAGCAGCGTGCTGATCAAAAAGACGGCCACGCCCACGATGACCAGCGGGTTGGTCGCCATCCGAAGCAGTGACTCCAGGCTGAGTTGCAGTTTGCCGGTGCTGTTCATCCCGGCCTTCAGGATCAACTGGCCGATGGCTCCGGTTCCGACGCTGGCGAGCAGCAGCCCAATCGCCTGCACATTACGGGTCGCAGTGGTCTTGAGGGCAGGCGGCGGTGTCATGCGGAGTGTTCCTTCCGGCGCGGGCGTGGTATTCGAGAGCATCGCGGCTCCTCTGGTCAACTTCATGGTCACGTCCAAAATGGGCATAGAGTAAGCGCACGTTAAACGTACCTGAGCTTCCCTTACAGCCACCTATCGCGTTCAGCCCGCAGAACGATCTCCTCCTGGTATCCATCTTTTTCCCCGTGCAGATCGCACATCGACCGGTCACTATCGATGCCTCAAATAGGCCATTCGTCCTGTTGCTCTTTACGTAAAATTCACACATAATCCATTTATAAAGGATTGACGTAGTGTTGAGTTAAGGGGTAATCTCAATGAATGGAGAGATTGACACGGACGCCGATGAAACGCGCCCGACCCAACCGATCAGGCAAGACCCCATGACGCTTTCGATCCCGCTCCATCCGACCTCGACTCAACCGGCCCGCCGCGAAGCCAACCCGACGCTGCTGGTCTTCCTGCGTGATCCGAGCCTGCGCCTTCAGGTCAAGTCGCTACTGGAACGCGCCTATACGCTGATTCCCGCCGCCGATGTCACTGCGTTGGGGCAGACACTCAAGACGACGCCGGTGGCCGCCGTGCTGATGGATTTCAATGCCGCGGTGGTGCGGGCGCTGCGGAGCCGCTACAGCCGCGCCGATCTGCCGATTCTGGTGCTCGCGCCGGGGGCGGGAAGCGCCGCCGTGGTCGAGGCGCTCGATACCGGAGCCAACGACTGCCTGACCGAGACGCTCGAACCCGAAGTGTTCCGGGCGCGCGTTTCGGCTCAGGTCGCCATTCAACGCCGCCAGACCGCCCAGCGGCAGGTCATCCAGCATCTCCGCAAAGCCTACGAAACCAAAGACCGCTGCCTGCGGATCGCCATTCACGACCTAAAGAATCCGCTCAACAACCTGCGGCTGGCAAGCTACTTCCTGCGGACGACCGTGCCGGCCGATCCGGCCACCGACGAGGCGCTCCGCGCTATTGATGACTCCATCCTGGGGATGAACGAACTCATCACCGACTATCTCGAAACCGCTTCGCTCGAACAGGGCAAGACCGAACTCAACCTCGAACCCGTCGAACTGGATATGACCTTCTGGGCGGTCATGGCCCAGCATCAGCCCGTCGCGGATCGCAAAGAGGTGACGCTGCGTCTGGGCGCAACCGACGGTATCGTCCAGGCTGACCGCGGCCGCCTGATGCAGATCATCGGCAATCTGGTCAGCAACGCCATCAAGTACAGCGACCCCGGCGGCAGGGTGACGCTCAGCAGCCAGATGAACGGCGACCACGCTCGCATTCAGGTCGCCGACGAAGGCCCCGGCATCCCCGATGACGAACGCGCCGCTCTCTTCGAGCCGTTCAGCAAGCTCAGCCCGCGTCCGACGGCCGGCGAGTCCAGCACGGGCTTAGGGCTGTGGATTGTCAGCGAACTGGCGAAGCTGCATCACGGCCGCGCGGGCGTAGACTGCCCGCCGAGCGGCGGCTCGATCTTCTGGGTCGATCTGCCCACGGCTCCAGCCCACGCAGAGGCCAGCGCCGCGTCGTAGAGCCGGATCAAACGGGCGTCATTTCGCTGTGGACTTGCCGTGCTGAGCCGACGAGTCTTCACTCCGCGCCTCTTCCAGAGTCGCCGGGCCAGATCGCAGAGGGATCCCCAGCCGCTCAAACCGTTCCATCAAGTCGAAGCGCGACAACCCCAACCGTTCCGCCGCTTTTGCCAGACTGATTTGCTCATCCAGATACAGCCGCAGAGCAGCGCCGAGATCATCCTCTGCCTCGCTGACTTCCGGTTTCAGGGCATAGGCGACCACGATTTGCATCATTCGATAATCGAGCGCATCAAGCAGCACAATCTGATCTTCGCCGTAGCTTTGCACGATTACGGTCTGCCCATGCCGCACCTGATCGACAATCTGGCGGGTATTCCGAGCCAGATCGGTTCTTGAAATGGATACCACCATGTAAAAGTCCTCGCTGCCTAACCACATTGTACATTTTACGTAAACTACGCAAAATGTCGAGTCTGGCGGCGCTGATCGCTCAACCCTCTTCTACCGAATCACCACGCCGCCGATGCCCTCCAACAGAGCCGCCCCACTCAGCCCATTTTGCAGCGCCCTGACGATCCGGTCGAACATCGTGCGGACGACGGCCGTGCCGTCCTGCCCGGTGAAGGTGATGTCCAGGTAGCCCACCTTTGCCGGCAGATCGGTCAGGTTGACCAGCGCGTAGTACGACCGGAGGACCACCTCGGCCAGCGCATCCGTCGCCTGGATCGACTCCACCGGGACGGTCAAATAGAAGTCGGTGGTCATCGCCGCGAAGTAACCCGTCTGCGCCTGATTCGCGTTCATGTAGACGCAGTTCTCGCCATAGGCTTCAGCTCTCACCTCGGTGAAGCGAACCGAGGCCGCCGTCAGCGCGGTCACGGCCCGGCTGGTCACATCGGGCAAATCCTGCCTGGCCCACTGCCAGGCGCACGGCATCGGGGCCGTCGGCGACATGTCGGCGCTGTACGGCAGCGGCGTTGGCGAAGGCGTGAAGGTCACGGAAGGGGTGAGGCTGGGCGTGGGAAGGCCGCAGCACTCGAACATCAGGCGTACCGAAAATAACCCACCGCAGCCCATCAGCAGGATGAGCAGCGCGATGCTCACCCCAATACGCAATTGGCGCTCGGATCGTTGAACCATTGAGGAGCCTCCTTCACCAAACGTCTGCACGTCCCGCTGGCCTTTAGACGTTGGACGGGGCGGAAAGGTTCCTGATCTACAGGTCTTCGCGCTCGACCCACTTGTCCACCAGCGGCGGCTCGTAGGTCATCAGCGTATCCAGCAGCGCATCCGGCTTGGTTCCGACCAGAAGCACCTGGCGGTGTTCCGGCTTGATGAAACCTTCTTCAGCCAGATGGTCGATGAAGGCCAGCAGCGGATCGAAGAAGCCTTTGACATTGAGCAGGGCAATCGGCTTGCGGTGAAAGCCCAACTGCGCCCAGGTGATGATCTCGAACAACT
This sequence comes from Anaerolineae bacterium, assembly GCA_016788965.1. Classification (GTDB taxonomy): domain Bacteria; phylum Chloroflexota; class Anaerolineae; order Aggregatilineales; family Phototrophicaceae; genus CFX2. The sequence goes on from JAEUQZ010000039.1 coordinate 5,188, forward strand.
CGTCCATCGTGCCGAAGCCGCCCGGCAGCGCCAGGAAAGCATCCGCCCGGTCAGCCATCAGGGCTTTGCGTTCGTGCATGGTGCGGACTTCGATCAGTTCCGTCACCCCTGTGTGAGCCAGTTCTTTCTGGACGAGGGCGCTGGGCATCACGCCGATGACCGGGCCGCCCGCCGCCATGGCCGCATCCGCCAGTGTGCCCATCAAACCGACGTGCCCGCCCCCGTAAACCAGCCCCATTTTGCGCTGGACGATCCCGCGCCCGACGGCCTCCGCCGCCGCCCGGTACTCCCGATCTTCTCCGCTGTACGAACCACAGAATACGCAGATGTGCTTCATAGTAGGTTACGCCCTGATGTTGGATGCTCGACCGTCCATACTACCCTGATTCCACGCCGGGTCAAACCTGGACGTTCATGCAGGGCGGATCGCTGCCGCCCCCGCACACCCCTCTGCGCGTCACCCTCACCCGATGGCCGGCTTCCACACCGCCAGGATGATGTTGACCAGCACGATCAGCGAGTGGATCGTCCCCAGCGTCCACATCCGTGAACCCAGCTCGCGGGCTTCGTCGATCATGCTGCCGTCACTCGTCGCCGCCTTGAACGCCGCCGCCAGCTTTTCGCTCTGTGGGCGCAGTACGACCATCACGAAAACGATCAGCACGATGTAGATGACCTGTTTGACGAACAACCAGCCGGGTGTATATCCGCCGATCCCCAGCAGCACCCAACCGTTATTCAGCGTCATGCCGATCCCCGTCAGCAGGATGCCCATGCTCGCCAGCGGGCCGAAGGTTCCGTTGATGACCAGCGTGGCATTCGCCAGTGTCAGTTCGGCAGGCTTGCCGCGATTGGCGGCGATCAGCCGCCGCATGATGAAGCTGATGAACTCTTCAGTAATCCACAGCCCCGCCGAGATGATATGAATGATGAGAAGGATATTGCGTACTGCGCCCATGATCTTGCTCCTCTGATGAAATCCCTGTGTTTTCTTCAATGCGCTGAGGTAAAAGACGCGCGCGTATGAATTGGTTGCAGCATAGGAACTCATCGTGAAGAGATCGTAAACCGGCTCGCCGCCCCCATCCTGACCATGCGATCCAGTCAGTGGGCAGGAGGGCAAAGGCTGTATATCATCAATCAGGCGAAGCTCAAAAATACCGAAAGGGTTTGACCATCATGACCAAGCAGGTGATCCAGACGGACAAGGCTCCGGCGGCGGTGGGGCCGTATTCCCAGGCCATCATCGCCGGGGAGTTTGTCTTCTGCGCCGGGCAGATCGCGCTCATCCCCGGAACGCGGACTCTGGCCGGGGCGGGCATCAAGGAGCAGGCGACGCAGGTTCTCAAGAATCTTCAGGCCGTTTTGAACGCGGCCGGGTCGTCGTTGGATCAGGCCGTCAAGACCACCGTGTTTCTGCGGAGCATGGAAGACTTCGCCGCCATGAACGAGGTCTACGCCACCTTCTTTGGTGAGAATCCACCCGCCCGCAGCACCGTCCAGGTCGCCAAGCTGCCGATGGATGCCCTCGTCGAGATCGAGTGCGTGGCGCTCCTCTCCCGCTGATCCACCCCCGGTGACGCATCGTGCGCGGGCGTGGCGCTGCCAGCGCCAGCCCGCTCGCAGAATCGCCGTCAAAGCGTGACAATCATGTCACCCTTTCCCGCCCCACATTGTGCTACCCGCTTAGGCAGTCGCCCTCCCCCAGCGCGGCCATGACCTAATCCGATCCGGCGCTGCTTCCAGGAGACTCCCCGCAGGTCAAGCAGCCCGCCCCCATCCAGCATCTCGCCCGTGAAGCGGTAGATCGTCTGCGCCGCCCCGACGCTGCCAAAGCCGCTCCCGAAGTCGGTATAGTGGCTCATCCACAGCAGGCTGCCGCTGTGATCCACCACCGCCCGCACCGAGCCGAGGCCATCGCGCATCTGTATGTAGACGTTGCCTTTGCGGAAGGCACGACCGGCGATTTTTGCAGTCAGGTCGGGAATCGAGGGGATCGGGCGCGGTTGCAGGGACATGTGTTTGCCACTTTCTTTCGCAGGAGAAATGCTCGCCGCATACTTCTCGGTACGACAACTCAAAGGCGCTATGCGCTAAAACGCCAGTCACATGGTTTCTCAAACTGACCGCAATCCTTAATAACGCTATGGGGATGGAACACCGGGTACTGTAGGCGCAAGAACAATCAAATAGAACACTACTATAACTAGTAGTACAAATAATCCGAAGATCAGGATTCGAAAGGGATTTCGGCGTTTCATTTTGACCCTCTTTCTGAGTCTTATCAGTCCAACATAAATTCTCAGGATACACTTCAAAAAAGGCGAAACAACCTATTTGTGATTATTTGCCATCTGAGAATGTCGTCACCCTCCGTGCCAGAATGGATGAAACAACTTCGGTCTCAAGTTTAGTGCAGAGTATCGGGCGAAGGAGGATGGAAAGCGATGGCTCACCCGCCCATCGCCAGCAGGCGGTTGGCCCGATCCCAGCTATAGGCATTCGTCCCGTCGTGGGTCAGGTTGCCGTTAGCATCATAGGTCACGCCGCCGGAGGTGAGTTGGTTGGCCGCGTTGTAGGCATAATTCGTAACGGTCGCCGTCCCGCCATTGAGCGAGAGGCTCTGCTTGGTGCGGTTGCCACTGGGACTGGTAGCGGCGCGTCGGAGGTGGCAGTTTGGGATGGGGCCCTTTATCTGATCTACTGAGGACTATCTCATTTGTCTGGAAAGAATAGCTTCTTGATTGATTGATTACCTCTAGCTGAATAGATGACTAGTCCGATAAATAGACTCAATGGAAACGACAAAAGAAAGACAAAACCTGTGTCGATGTTGAATAGCTCTTTTGTTATAAGCCCTACTCCAAGTCCAAGCATTGCAACGCCAACCAGCCAGTAAAATCGCCGCGCATTATTGTCCCCTATTGAAGACAGATTATAGATGCCTCTATTTAAGCCAAATCTCCACCACCACTTCCATTCATAGCTGCTGCTCAATATGCTTACAATTCCAAATACAGTGAATCCAATGAATATCCACATATTCTACTCCAAGATATATGTATCCACATACTCTCTATGTGATCAGCATAAATGATTTGTGTCTGCCTGATGTTATGAAATGCCAACAATGCGGCTTGAGAGCGTAAACGGATGCACTCCCTTGAAAATAGACGCTCGCTTCCCTCAAACACCGTCTTCGTAGGGACGCCATTCTTGGCGTCCGCCGCCCTCAGAAACGCTGTCCATCGTAGGGACGCGCAACGTGTCATGCGGTGTAAGGATACCCCTGTGGTTGCGACGTAAGGATGCCCCCTCATTTGGGCGGCAAGAAAGGCCGATTTCGACCTGTGGACGCTGATACTGCCAAAGGCAGGTCTGTATGGACTGTGCAAAGCCCATCATGATCCGTTCAGACCCTCATCGAAGCTGTGTGTTCCAGGTCATGAAGCCATTTCTGCCGCAAGGGGCATCAGTCTGTGTCGCGGAAATCGGGGGGTATCCTCGTGCCGCTCAACAAACGGCGCGTCCGGGATTCTCCCCGCCCATTTTCATCCCTTTGTGTCGAAATTCCCTTTCATGGACAGCTGCTCTGCATATCCCCCACACCCTCCATATGATCTTGGCGCTCTTGGCGTCTTTGCGGTTCAATTCGTATTTCTTCTCTTCGCGTTCTTTGCGTCTGTGCGAAGCCTCGCCGTCAGGGGATTGCGGTTAATTCTTCTTCCCTCCGATTTTATGGCGCAACAGTAGACAAAATGTCACCCTAACCCACCCATTTTGTGCTACGCTGTATATATGTGGGGAGTCTTGGCTATCGCCCTCCCCGATGAGAATTGTGAGAAAATCGGGCGATTCTCATTCTTATCATTCTTATCGTTTCGCATCCGAGATCAGTGTCGAGGGGAGAATTCATGCAGCAGTTGCACGATTCGCGGAGTTGCAACTGCACCGACTGCAACAACTGCAACAACCGTGCCTTGCATGTAAGGCCTTTGCCGCAGAATCGCCGTTCCGCAACTGCCGCAATTGCTGCAATTGCCGCAACAATCGTCCGGCATGGACGACTTGGACGACATTTCGGACAATTCGACTTCTGCCGCCATCAGCCATCGTCCAAGAGCTAAAAGCTATAAACTGCGAACTTTTCTTCCCTCACTGACACAAATGACATCGGCGACACTGACGACATTGCCGCCATTTGCGACACGTTCCGACTCATCTTGCATGGCTATAAGCTATCAGCTAATAGCTATCAGCTTCCTTATCAACTAATAACTAGTCCGGCTTGCAAACCCCTACAGGGCGGTGTAAGGTCTAAACGGTAGACTGGGCTTGTGTTCATCAACCACAGGAGCATCATTCATGAAGGTACTCGTCACCGGCGGCGCGGGATACATCGGCAGCCACGTCGTCGATCTCTTGATCCAGCGCGGCTACGAAGTCGTGGTCATCGACAACCTGTATACCGGCCACCGCGAGGCTGTCCATCCCAAAGCCACCTTTGTCTACGGCGACCTGCTCCACAAGCCGGTTGTGGATCGCCTCTTCGAGCAGCACCGCTTCGACGGCATCCTCCACTTCGCCAGCCACACCCTCGTCGGCGAGAGTATGCAGCAGCCCTGGCTCTACCTGCGCGATAACGCGGTCGCGGCCAGCAACCTGCTGGAAGCCGCGGCGAAGGGCGGGGTCAAGCGCTTCATCCTCTCTTCCACCGCCAACCTGTTCGACGACCCGGAAGTCATCCCGATTGTGGCCGAAGAGCGCATCGTCCCCGGCAGTCCTTACGGTGAAAGCAAGTACATCATCGAACGCTACCTGCACTGGATGGATCGCGTCTACGGCATGGCCTACTGCTGCCTGCGCTACTTCAACGCCAGCGGCGCTCATCCCAACGGGCACATCGGCGAGGATCACACCCCCGAATACCACCTCATCCCGATCATCCTCCAGGTGGCGCTGGGCCAGCGCGAGAAGCTGACCATCTTCGGTGGCGATTACCCCACCGCCGACGGAACCTGCATCCGCGACTACATCCACGTCATCGACCTGGCCGAAGCCCATGTGCTGGCGCTGGAAGCCCTGGCCGACGGCAAGAGCCGTAAATACAATCTGGGCAACGGCAAGGGTTACTCGATCATGCAGGTGGTCGAGACCGCCCGCGCCATCACCGGCCAGGCGATCCCGGCCACGGTCGGCGAAAAGCGACCCGGCGACCCAGCCACGCTCATCGCCGACAGCACCCGGATCATGCAGGAGTTGGGCTGGCATCCCGAATTCGGCAGTCTGCACTCCATCATCGAAACCGCCTGGAACTGGCACAAGTCCCATCCGCAGGGCTACGCCACCCGGAAGTAAGCTCTTCGGGGAGCGGGGGCATCTATTCAGGACATCGGAGGATCGTCCACATGTTTCCCCAGGTTACGCTCCGCCCGGCCGATCCCGACCAGGATTACGAGTGGATCGCCGCGCTGGTCACACCCTATGAACAGCAGCGCTGGACGGCAGAAAGACTGCGCGAAGCAGACCGGACGGACTCGGTGGGGGTTCGCCGTCGCCGTTTGGTCGCTGTGGATTCGGCTGGGGTGGCGGTCGGCTACGCGCTGATCTACTGCTCCGAGTGGATGCAGCCAGGCCAGCAGTGGCTCTGGCTGATCGTCGATCCGGCGCGGCGGGGTCAGAAGTTCGGGGCAGCCATCTACCAGGAAGGGCTGCGCTTGCTGCGAGAAGAACAGACGGCGGCCTGCTTCACCGAAGTCCGCGACGAGGATATGGTTTCGCTGCGCTTTGCCGAACGGCGCGGCTTCTGCATCGACCGGCATCTGTTCGAGTCGGTGTTGGACATCCGCCGCTTCGACGAGTCCCGCTTCGCCGGGCTGATCGACTCGGTGCGGGCGAAGGGTATCCGCCTGTTCTCCCTGGCCGAGGTCGGCGATACGACCGAGAACCGCCGCAAGTTATGGGCTGTCAACCGTGAAACCGCGCTTCAAACCCCTGGCTCGACCGGGAACTTTCCTGACTTTGAGGCCTTCAACACCATGTTCAACAAGGTCTCCTGGTTCGATCCCGCCGGGCAAATCCTGGCCGCCGATGGGGATCAGTTTGTGGGCATCTCTGCCGTCGGTTACTTCGCCGAGGATTGCTCGGCCTACAACCTGATGACCGGCGTGTTGCAATCCCACCGCGGCCGCAAGATCGCCCAGGCCTTGAAGCTGCTCGGCATCCGCCACGCGCTGACCACGCCCGCTAAAATGCTGCGGACGCATAACGACTCGGAGAACGAGCCGATGCTGCGGATCAACGCCAAGCTCGGTTATGTCCCGCAGCCGGGTCTCTACCGCCTGCTGAAAACCGCGTTTGCCTGAATCAAAAGAGGCGAACCTGTGAGTTCGCCTCTCGCGCTTGATCGCAGGGCAGAGATTACTTACTGCTGGGGAGTCGGCTGCGGCGTATCCTTGGCCGGAACTTCCAGGGCGATCAACTGGTTGAGCAGATCGCGGAAGGCCGGTTCGGGCAGCGCCCCCGGTTGGCTGAAGACGATGGTGCGGTTCTTCACCAGCATGATCGTCGGAATGCTCATCACCCGGAAAGCCTGCGCCAGGCCGGGGTTCTCATCGACGTTGACTTTGGCAATCCGTACCTGTCCGGCGAATTCCTTCGCCAGCTTGTCCAGAATCGGGCCGACCATGCGACACGGGCCGCACCACTCCGCCCAGAAGTCGATCAGAACAGGCTGGTCGTAGTTGAGGACTTCGGCCTCGAAGGTGGCGTCGGTGACATGTACGGGCTTATCATTGATCACAGGCTGCTTCTCCACAGGTTTCTCCATTGCTAGGGGTTGGGCATTTGCGGGCTGATGTTCCTTCACCTTCGCCATCAGCAGTTCAATCGCCAGGGGAACATCCGCGCCCCAGGGACGGTTGCGCCGCAGCACCTCTTCGCCGTCAAACCAGCCCACCAGCACCGGTTTGCTGCCCACGTCGAAGCGCTGGGTGGCAGCCGGATTGCTGGTGGCATCGATCCGGGCAAAGACGATCCCCGGATTCTGGTCGGCGGCCTGCTTGAAAGCCGTGAGGAACTCCCCGCGCAGACCGTCGCCGGTCGTCAGCAGGATCAGCGCGGGCTTGCCCCCACGCAGCACGGATTCCAGTTGTGCATCGGTCAGGATGATCGGTTCGGCCATAGCTTGTCCAACACCTTCCATTTGGTCTTTAGACGTACTGATCGTCCGCTTCATTACATTTTTCGTAGAATTGCAAGGTGGCATTCTTCTAGAAGTGAAATGCCCTCGCAAGCCCGTCTTGCTTGAATCCAGTTTCAGTACAGGTCGTTCGTTGTTCAGAGAGGCCGCTTTATGATTCAGCCTCGTCTCTCGCTCGCCCTGCTGTTCTCGATGGGCGCAGCGCTGGTCTTCGGGTTGTCCGCCTTCCTCAGCCGCCAGGTCATTTTTCAGGATCGCGGCGATGTCACGCTGGGCGTCATCTTCCTGAGTATACTGGCCTATGGCATCACTGCCTATGCCGCGCGCCGCGATGATGCGGCGCGGATTTTCGCGGCCATGCTGGTGCTGCTGGGAACTGGATTCGCGCTGTTCTTCCTGCTCCAATATGAATATCAGGGCTACGGTGAAGTCCCCGGCATCATTCAGCGGCTCGGCAGCCTGACCACGCGGCTGCCTGACCTGGGCATCTACTTCGAGGACAGTGCCGTTGCGACGGTGCTGGAGATGATGATCCCGTTGGGTGGTGCGCTGCTCCTGGCTCAGCACGGCAGCGGGCGCTATTTCTGGCTGGTTTGTGTCGGCCTCATGCTGCTGGGCGTGGTGTTGACCTATTCGCTCGGCTCATGGCTCGGCCTGGCGGCGGGAACAGCGCTGGCTGTCGCGCTGGTCACGTTCAAGCACCGGCCCGTCATGGGGCTGTCGCTGCTGCTGGGGTTTGTCCTGGTGGTCATCGCGGTGCTGCTGGGGGGATCGGTGCTGGGTGATCGCATCCCATTCATGCAGTCTGTACTGGGCGCGGCTGCCAGTCGGTTGGAACTCTTCAAGAACAGCCTGTATCTGGCCGGGGATTATGCCTTCACTGGGCTGGGACTTGGCGATACCTTCACCATGCCCTATTCGCGCTACAGCCTGATGATCTTTGTGCCCCTGTTCACCTATTCCCACAACCTCTATCTGACCATCTGGCTGAGTCAGGGGCTGCTGGGGATCATCGCATTTCTGGGCATGATCGCGGCCTGGTACGGCTATGTGGGCCATGTGCTGCGCCATGCGGCTCCCGGCCCGGTCTTCTACGGAGCGGTCGCGGGCGTGACGGCCACGCTGGTGCATGGCCTGATCGACTCGCGCCAGTACACCGAAAGCCCCTGGATCATGCCGGTGCTGTTCGTAGGGCTGGGTATTGCGGTGGCATCTGGGGCGGCCGCACTCACGCAGCAGTCCGTCCTGATGCGCCGCTCCGCCGGGGGAAAACCGCGTTTGACGCTGGCTGTCGCCGGAGCTGTCCTGATCATCGGAGTGGTCAGCGCAGTTGTTTTCCAGTCCGATCTGCGGGCGCTCTGGTACACCAACCAGGGAGCCATCGATGAAGCCCTGTCTGATGACCTCATCAATCCCGATGTGCCCTTGAACGAGACCGATCAGATGCAGATCATGCTGGCGGCCCAGGCGGATTATCAGCTCGCGCTGGAGATATCGCCTGATCTGGCTGCACCCAACCGCCGCCTGGGCAATCTGCTGGTGGGCTTGGCGCGTTACGACGAGGCGATCCCCCATCTGGAGACGGCCTATGCCGCTGAGCCGACCTATCAGGCCGCGGTCAAAGGGCTGGGTCTGGCCTACACCTGGGCAGGACGTTTCGACGATGCCAGCCGTGTCCTGAAAACGCTCAGCGATCCATCCTCTGCGAGTCAGGAACTCTATGTCTGGAGCGGGTTTTGGGAACAGCAGAACCAGTGGTTGCTATCCGCTCATGCCCTGGAAGTCGCCTTCCGGTTGGATAACTGGGAACAGGACAACATCGATGTCTGGGTGCTGGTCGGTGACTTCTACTATAGAGCCGCCGATATGGAGAATGCCCGCCGCTGGTACGAAATGGCGCTCGAAAAAGACCCGGAGAACGTCCGCGCCAAAGAAGGCCTGAATAAGACGGGCGGTTGATCCGGGCTGGCAGAGATTGCCCGGTCAAGGGTAGGCTTGGGGCTTCTTCCGACCGTTCAGGCCAGGATCGAGTCTCATTGAGCCGCTTTCCCCTCCAATTCCAGACCGTGCCCTATCCGCTGTGGCGTCGCCGGATGCCCGGCTGGCTGCGTCGCGCCAGCCTGCCCCTGCTGGAACGCTGGACGGCCGCCTCCGCCGATCTGCATCCCCCGCAGACACCGGAAGCCACGACCGCCTATCTGCTGCGCTGGCGGCTGATCGACCCGACCGAGCAGGACTCGGCGCTGCGGGCGCTGGCTGATACTCGCGGGATCGAGGCTGCCGCGCCATTTAATGAACCGCCGCTGGCCGATCCGGGCACGATCCGGCTGCCCTCCCAATGGGAGCCTATCGAAACGGTGCTGCTGAGCTGGCCGGCTTTCTATCCAGCGCTGTGGCCGCTGCATACGGCCATGACCGCGGCCATCGCCCCGGTCGCGCCCGTGACGATACTGGTTCCATCGGCGCTTTGGGGTGCATCTGTCCGTTGGTTCCTTCAGCGATCTGGGACGGTCGATCTGGATCGGGTGCGCTTCATGGCGCTGCCCACCGATGACATCTGGGTGCGCGACTATGGCCCGGTCATCGGGCGGGATGCTCAGGGGCAGCGTGTCTGCCTGAAGTTCATCTACGCCCCGCTGCCGTCCTATCCACAGGATCATGATGATACGATGGCGCTGCGCTGGGCAGCCCAGGTAGGCATACCCACGCGGCGGCTCGATCTGCACCTGGAAGGCGGGAACATCTGGTCGGACGGGCAGGGCACGGTGATCGTGTCGGAACACGCCTTCCACGCCAATCCCGGCCTGACTGTCGAGCGGCTGCGGGTGACGCTGGGCGCGGACAAGCTGATCGTCACGCCCCGGCTGGAACGCGAAGAGACCGGCCATGTCGATCTGCTCGTCAAGCTGGCCGATGCGCGGACGGTGCTGCTCAGTCGGGCGACAGGATGGTTGAACGGTGACAATCTGCGGCGGGCGCGGCGCGTCTTCGAGACACAGACGAACGCCGCCGGGGAACTCTATCGCATCTTCGATCTGCCCACTCCGCCGCTCTATCTCAACTGGTTGTGCTATCCGGTGTGGCGGAGCTATACCAACGCGCTGACGGTGAACGGGCGTGTGCTGGTTCCGGTTTACGGCCTGCGCGAAGATGCCGAGGCGCTGGCGGTTTACCGGGCGGCCATGCCCGATTACATGGTCATCCCGATGGACTGCTCGGCCAGCGTCAACGACGGCGGGGCTGTCCACTGCCTCACGAAGGAGATTCCGAGGGCGTGAAGAGTACAAACATGGCACGCCCGTTATGAGCGTGCCCTGTGCATCGCGGAGAGCGTATCGAGGGATTACGCGCGGAAGACGTTGGTGATCGAGCCGTCGTCGGCCTGCTGGGCGTCGCGCGCGTACTTCGCCATCACGCCCGTGGTGTAATGCGGCTTGGGCGGAGTCCACTGGACGGCGCGGCGTTCCAGTTCGGCGGCGCTCAGTTCCACGTTGAGCGAACGGGCATCGATGTCCACGGCGATGATGTCGCCCTCCTGGATCAGGCCAATCGGCCCGCCCAGCATGGCTTCCGGCGCGATGTGGCCGATGCACAGGCCGCGCGTCGCCCCGCTGAAGCGCCCATCGGTAATCAGCAGCACATCCCGGCCCAATCCCTGCCCGTTGATGGCCGCCGTGACGCCGAGCATCTCGCGCATACCGGGGCCACCCACCGGCCCTTCGTAGCGGATCACCACCACATCGCCTGCCTTGATCTGAAGCGACTGGACGGCGTGCATGGCGTCCTCTTCGCGGTTGAAGATGCGCGCCGGGCCGCGATGGGTGCGGGGTTCGTCGCCCTTGAGCTTGATGACCGCGCCGCGCGGAGCCAGATTGCCCTTGAGGACGTGCAGCCCGCCGTTCTGGCTGATGGCGTTATCCCAGGTGCGGATGACCTGCTGGCCGGGAGTCTCTTTGGCGCTGGCCGCTTCTTCCGCCAGCGTCTTCCCGGTGACGGTCAGGGCACTGCCGTCGGCATGGCCGCCCTCGATCAACCGCTGGGCGATCAGGCGGATGCCACCCGCGCGGTGGACATCCACCGCGGTGTACTTGCCCGTCGGCTTGAGATCGGCGATGAGCGGCGTATGCTTGTTGATGGCTTCGATGTCGTCGATAGTCCAGGGGATGCCGGCCTCGCGGGCGAAAGCCAGCGTGTGCAGCACGGCGTTGGTGCTGCCGCCTGTGGCTGCGACCGAGGCCATGGCGTTCTCCAGCGCCGTCCGGGTGATGATCTTGCTGGGACGCAAATCCTGCTCGATCATCTTGAGGATCAGTTCGCCCGCGCGGTAGGAAACGTCGTCCTTCGCGTCGTCCATCGCCGGAATATCCGCGAAGCCCATCGGGCAGACGCCCATCAGTTCGGAAAGCAGCGCCATCGTGTTGGCGGTGAACTGGCCGCCGCACGCGCCGGGGCCGGGACAGGCCGCGTCTTCGACGGCTTTGAATTCCTCGTAGCCGATTTTTCCGGCGGCATACGCGCCGATGGCCTCGAAAACATCCTGGATAGTCAGGTCTTTGCCCTTGAGGTTCCCCGGCATGATCGAGCCACCGTAGAGCATCAGCGCCGGAATATCGCAGCGGATCATCGCCATGATCGTGCCGGGCATGGTCTTGTCGCAGGCCGCCAGACAGATCATCCCGTCGAAGTAATTGGCGCGGGCGATCAGTTCGATGCTGTCAGCGATCATCTCGCGGCTGATGAGCGAGGCTTTCATGCCCTCCGTGCCCATGGTGATGCCGTCAGAGATGCTGACCGTGTTGAACTCGAACGGAGTCCCGCCTGCCGCGCGGATGCCTTCCTTCATCTTGTGCGCCAGACGGCGCAGATGGAAGTTGCACGGGCCGATCTCCGTCCAGGTGTTGGCGATGCCGATGATCGGTTTGGCGAGGTCCTCGTCAGTCAGACCAATCGCCTTGAGCATAGACCGCGCCCCGGCGCGGTCATTGCCTTCCAGCAGGATGCGGCTGCGGGCGGTCATCCGGGACAGTTGGTCACGGATTTCGGGTGAATCGGACATGGCGAGTGACTCCGTTTGGTGAGGCCTGGTGCTTTCGGGCAGATTATAGCGCACATCACCCTTAGATACCTGACATTCATTACTGGTGACGCGGCGGCAGCGGGGTTACAGTCGGGGATAGGCAGCAGTATGATGCCGAGGCATTATGCCACACGAGGTCGAGTGGTGGATCGATAGGCGTGTCATCCGCGTCACGCCAACAGGACGTTTGGAAGTAGCCCATGTGGCCGAGATGGACTCGCGCGTGATCCAGTTGGTCGCGGCAGGCGATCCCCCGGTACACATCGTCATGGACCTCGAAACCGTCACTCACTATCCCCCCACATTGGAGACGTACCTGCCGATTGTCCGGCCATCGCCCCATCCGGAGCAGTTGGGTTGGGTGGTGGTCGTCGAAGCGCAGGATGCGGCCCTGCGCTTCATCATGACGGTGCTGTCGCAGCTGCTGGGTGTGCGCGGGCGCGTCTACAGCACCGACACGCTGGTCGAGGCGCTGCACTTCCTGCGGGAGCAGGATGCCACACTGCCTAGCCTGGAAGCACGGACGGAATAGACCTCTCGGCTCGACCCTCACATCCGCAGGAATGGAACCAGACGGCGCATCTCGCGCAGCAGCACCGCCCCGCGGAAGAAGAAATCATCCAGATGGCCGAGGATCGGCTTGGAGAGCATCTGGTTATCGACCAGCACGGTCTGTGATTTCACGAAGCGCATCAGGCCTTCTGGCCCCCCGCGCCGTCCTAACCCACTGTTCTTCACCCCGCCCATCGGAGCCGACGGAGCGCCAAAGTTCCAATGGGTCGTGTTCACGCAGATGTCGCCGCAGTCGATGCGCGTGGCAAGCTGCTCGCCGCGCCGCAGGTTGCGGGTGAAGATCGCCCCGGAGAGTCCGTACTGGCTGTTGTTCGCCAGACGGATGGCTTCCTCGGCGTCCTTGACCTTCATGACCGGCAGCAGCGGCCCAAAGGTCTCCTCGGTCATCACATCCATGCTGTGATCGACATCGATCAGGATGGTCGGCTCGAAGAACAGCGGGCCGAGGTCAGGGCGGCGCTTGCCGCCGTGAATCATCTTCGCGCCTTTGGCGACCGCATCGGCGATGTGCGCCTCGGTGCGGATCAGTTCGCGCTCGTTGGTCATGCTGCCCATATGCACACCCAGGCCGTCGCCCGTGCCGACGACAAGCTGATTGGCATAGTGCCGCAAACGTTGTATGAAGCGGTCATAGACGGACGCGACTACGTAGATGCGTTCGGTGGAGACGCAGGCCTGCCCGCTGTTTTCCAGCGCCCCGACCAGCGCCTCGGATGCCGCCAGATCGAGGTCGGCATCCTTCAGCACGATGAAGGGATCTTGGCCGCCCAACTCCAGGCTGCACGGTATCAGGCGTTCGGCGGCCTGCACCGCGATCTTCTTGCCGACGGCCGTGCGACCCGTGAAGGAGATGTAATCCACCAGATCGACCAACGCTGCGCCAGTGCGCCCGGCACCGGTGACGACCTGTATCGCATCACGGGGAATGCCGACCCTTACCATCAGGTTGGCGGCATACAGCGCGGCGAAGGGTGTGACTTCGCTCGGCTTGAGGACAACGGTGTTCCCGGCGATCAGCGCCGGAACCAGATCGATGAAGGCCAACAGCAGGGGGTAATTCCAGGGAGTGATGAAGCCCACCACATCCCAGGGTTTGTAGTAGACGCGCACTGAATGCTTGATCGGCACGAAGGCTGTGCGCTGCTGAGGACGCAGCATTCCGGGCGCGTTCTGAGCATAGTAGGCGCAGACGGCATCCAGAACGGCGATTTCCTGCCAGGCGCCGAGTTCGTTCTTGCCGGACTCGCGCCGGATGACGCGGATCATTTCTTTCTGGTTGTCCCAGATGGCCTCGCCCCAGCGGCGCAGCAGCGCCCCGCGCTCCTCCACGCTGAGCGCAGCCCAGGCCGGCTGTGCCCGCCGCGCCCGATCTACGGCTGCGCGGACATCCTCGGCAGTCATGGCCGGGATCGAGTCGAAGACTTCGCCCGTCACCGGGTTCTTCACCGGGATACGTTCGGGTCCCGCGACCTCAACGACCTGTGACTGCGCGCGTTTCCGGGTTGCCATGGCGCTGCTCCTTATCACACCGGTGGACGGACACGAATCGAATCGTCATTCGATTATAGCAGGCGCTTTCAATGAAATCGACCAGTCGCGGCGCATAAGAAGTCCATTTGAATCTGCATCACCCTGTAGACAGCCATAGAAATATCTGTATGATAAAGAGTGGCATC
>JAEUQZ010000003.1 GCA_016788965.1 Anaerolineae bacterium
TTACGAACAGACTGTCGCAGAACTTAAAGGGGCAAATGCGCAGCTCAACAGCTTGAACAAACTTACACAGAAACTCCGGCAGATTGCCGAAACCGAGCGATCAGCGAAAGCGCAGTTTGTGGCGAATGTCAGTCATGAACTGAGGACACCTCTAAACTTGATTGTCGGCTTAAGCGGGATGGTTCTGCGCGACAGCGATGAGAACGACTCGCCGCTGCCCGAAGCAGTCCGAAAAGATGTGGATCGGATACACGCCTATTCCCAACACCTGGGCGGGCTGATTGGCGATGTGCTTGACCTTGCCACCAGCGATGCCGGACAACTCCGCCTGAATAACGACTATGTTGATCTGTCACAGGCTTTACGCATCGTGGCGGAGAGCGGTAGCCAACTGGCCGCCGATAAAGGTTTGGCGTGGGAAGCCAATTTGCCAGAAGCAGGCCCGTGGGTATGGGGCGACCAGACCCGTCTGCGACAGGTTGCGCTCAATCTGATCAACAATGCGATCAAGTTCACCTCAAGCGGTACTGTAAGCCTCCGACTCGAACCGGATGGCGATTTCGTTACGATATTGGTGCAGGATACGGGTTTGGGCATTCCTCTCGAAGAACAACGGGTAATCTTCGACGAATTCCGGCAATCCGATCGGACAATTGCACAGGGCTATGGCGGTTTAGGGCTTGGGCTGGCGATCAGTAAGCGACTCGTAGAACTGCATGGTGGCAGCATCTCTGTGTACTCGACTGGTGAAGAAGGGCAAGGTTCGTCCTTTTCCTTTAGACTCCCTGTAGCACAGCCACCACTTGAACAGGCTCGCAGCACGGAGAGACTATCTTCAACACAACAAAGCGTAGCCGTGCTAACCAACAATCCGAGCACGAGTCAAAGGCTTTTTGAGCATTTACAAGGACGTGGATTCAAAGCTGATGTCGTAGTGATCGAACGAGGCTTTGAATGGCGGGCACAAATGGACAACTGGCGTCCAGATGCGATTGTATTGGATGTAAGTACAGACACCGCTCTCGGTTGGGATGCTCTAAAAGAAATCAAACGCAGCGAGACGCTAACGGGGATTCCTGTGTTTTTCTTTTCGTCTTCGCAAATCGATGGAGCCATTCTGGAATTGGATTATCTCACCAAGCCAATCGAAATCTCCGAGTTGACCAAAGCACTCGATCAACATTGGCTGTTCCCGGATGCCCACCATCCGACCCGGACAATCCTCGTGGTGGATGATGAACCGGGGACACTGGAAATGCATGCCCGAATTGTTCAATCTCATTCCTCAAGCAACCGCGTACTGAAGGCACGCGGCGGCAAAGAAGCTCTGGAAATTCTCCACAGGGAGATCGTCGATCTTGTCTTGCTGGATTTGCAAATGCCGGAGATGGATGGATTTGAAGTCTTGGCGGCAATGCGAACCCTGGAAAGTGTTCGAAATATCCCCGTTATTGTCATTACGGGTAAGGCATTGACTGAAACTGACATGAGCCGACTGGCTGAGGGTGTCGCGGTTGTTTTGGGCAAAGGCTTGTTCAGCATTGAGGAAACCCTCACACATATCAGCGCGGCACTGGAACACAAACGCAAGCTGAGCGGAGAGTCGCAGCGATTGGTTCGATCTGCTATGGCTTTTATCCATGAACACTTTGCCGAAACCATATCCCGCCAGGATATTGCACAATATGTAGGTCTTTCCGAAGATCACCTGACTTTTTGTTTCCGCCGCGAGTTAGGAACAACGCCCATTGCCTATCTCCAGCGATATCGGGTCAATCAGTCCAAGCATTTGTTGAAAGAAACCCAGCAATCCGTCACTGAGATCGCGTCATATGTTGGCTTTTCGGACAGCGGCTATTTCAGCCGCATCTTCCACCGCGAAACTGGGATGTCCCCCGAAGCATTCCGGCGTTCCTGACCCCCTGTACATCAGTGTCACTCTTGAATGAGCCTGCTCTCCGCCCTCTTTGACGAGGGCGTTTTTCTGCCCACGCTATGAATTGTCCAGATTTGACACGCTTTTCTCCATGTCCTGCGGAAGCGCCCTCGATAGACTGAGAATGGGTTTGGAAGCGCTTCCTAAAGTATGCAAAGGCCAAATATGGCAATTACTTTAGAGGAGATTGCGAAGCTGGCCGGGGTTTCACGCTCAACTGCTTCGCGGGTTATCAATGGGCGACCCGGTGTGAGTCCGCTTACCCGTGAACGGGTGTGGCGGATTGTGCGCGAATGTAGTTACCAGCCTGATCCTGCGGCACGCTCCTTAGCCTCACATCGTGTACGCAAAGAATCTTGACTTTCAACCTGATGCCTGACAGCAGAGCAGTATTCAAGGAGGGAGAAGAGCGGTTACTTTCCAGCGACTTTTGGTCAGACACTTCCACGCAAGTGGCGAATCAATCGAGTAAGGAGAAATGATGATGAGAAAATCGGTATTGCTCTCAGTGGTTGTCCTGCTGCTCCTGAGCGTCGCGCTCCTTCAACCAGTTGCCGCACAGACGACGACGCTGCGGGTACTCGTTCACCAGAATCCTCCGATGGTGGCGTTCATGGAGGCGTTTAACCAGCAGTTCCAGGAACAACACCCCGAGATCGTCATTGATATGTCGGTGGTGAATGCGAATGACCTCAGCACGGTGACGCAGACCCGCCTGAGCGCCAACGACATCGACGTGATCGATATGTTTGGCTTCGCCAATGGGGTTCAGCCTTACATGAAAAACGTCGATGCGCCCAACTGGCAGCAGTTGGCCGACGCCGGCCTGCTGATGGATTTGACAGACCAGCCCTTTGTTGCCAACTACGACGCGGCCACCATTGCTGATGCCGGCACGTACAATGGTAAAGTCTACGCGATCAACCTCGGGCGCGTTTCCTACAGCGGCATTTACTACAACATGGATCTGTTCACGGCCAATAACGTCACGGTTCCGACGACCTGGAGCGAACTGGTTCTGGCTTGCGAAACTTTCAAAGCCGCTGGAATCCCGTGCATGACGGCAGGCGGCAAAGATGGTTGGCCCATTTTCGTCGGTGCTTACGGCTTAACCGGTGCTCTGTATCCCGACCAGGCTGCTCTGGTAGAGGGGTTGTGGACCGGGACGATCACGTGGAACGATGAAAAAGCGCTTGAGATGTGGTCCAAGATGCAGGTTTATACCCGCGACATGATCGAATCAGGCGCGAGTGGGATCGCGGGTGATGCAGCCCCTGGTCGTTTCGCCTCTGGCGCGGTAGCGATGTTCCCCGGTGGGACGTGGTACGCGCCGGCCATCGAATCGGCTGAACCCGAATTCGAGTGGGGTTACATCCCCTTCCCCGGCTCGGACAATGCTGAGGACAACCAATACCTGTTCGGTAAATACGACCAGGGTTGGGCTGTTGCCGCCAACACTCCGAATGCAGAAGCTGCGCTGCTTTATCTTACGGATTTCTCCGCCCCGGAGAATTACCAGGCGTTTGTCGATGCGGTCGGCTTCATCCCGACGCAAGCCACCGCGCAGTTGAATACCCGCCTCGGTGAGCAGGTGGCGCCGTATCTCGAAAACTTCCGTGTCGGTTACGAGCAGTATTGGGTTGCGCCGCGCGGCGTCGGTCAGTACGCCAACCCCTGGGCGTCGTACTTCCAGCCGTTTGGCACATTTGATGATCCCAAAGCGCTTGCCGATACCGTTCAGGCTGACCTCCAGTCAGGTCTGGATGCCGCCGGTAGTTAGCTCATGATCTTGCGTGTGGGCTTCCCTTCAAATCGAGGGAAGTCCACGCGCTTTCAGCCAGAAAGGAGGAGTGACATTATGATGTATCACTTCGGTCGGGGTCAATCTCGCTGGCTTCCCTACTTATTGCTCTTACCAGGGATTATCGCCTACTTCGTGGTCGCACTAGGCCCCTCGCTGGCGACCTCGGTCTACTCTTTTACAGATGCCACTGGCTTGCCGGGAGCGCCCGTAAACTGGGTAGGGCTAGCCAACTACAACGAGTTTCTTTTCCTGGGGCAGGCTGCCAGAGACAACTTGAATGCGGTCGGGCGGACGCTGGTCTTCTGCTTCTTCGTGACCACAATTCAGTTCGGGTTGGGTCTTGTGGTTGCGCTCGTTCTCAATCAGAAGTTACGCGGCAGGAACTTCTTCCGCACTCTGTACTTCATGCCCGTGATCCTGGGTGCTGTCATTCAGGGCTTGATCTGGTCTCTCTTCCTGTATCCTCTCGGCGGCCCCCTGGCAAAGTTCCTGGAGATTTTTGGCGCTCGCTCCGAATTCCTGGGCGCACAGCCAACCGAAGCGTTCGCATGGGTCATTGTCGTCCAGATTTGGGCAAACATGGGGACGACCATGATTATCTTCCTGGCTGGTCTCCAGACCATCTCGGAAGAGTATTACGAGGCGGCTCGCATTGATGGCGCGAACCGCTGGCAGGTCTTCGCCAACGTCACCTGGCCGCTGTTAACCCCGAGCGTGAACACCAATCTGCTGCTGAATGTCATTGGCAGCCTTCAGGCGTGGCAGCTATTTCTGGTATTGCTCGGCTACCGCAATGGGACACAGGTCTTGGGATACCTGATTTATGCGACTGGCTTTGGACAAACATCCGGCAGTGTGACCAGCAGTTTCCGGCAAGGATACGCAGCCGCGGCATCCATCGTCATGTTCGTGATGGTCTTGGTCATCGGCATGGTGGTGCAGACTATTCTGCGGCGCAGAGAAGCGAGGATAATGGGATGAGCGTAACAAGTGGTGCAGCTTCACCCCCCTACAGGCAGATGGAGTGGGGCAAGATTCTGTCTTATGCGTTCCTGTTGCTGTTGGCGATTGTCTACCTCGGCCCGCTGCTGATGCTCGTCAACACCTCTTTGAAAACGACCCCATCTTTCATGCGAGATGCGACAAGTTTGGCAGCGCAGCCCAATTTCGGGAACTTCGCCGAGGCGTGGGAAAAAGCCAACTTCCCCAAGTATCTGCTCAATTCGGCGATTTATACGATCTCCGCAACGGCGATCTACGTCGTGACCGCGGTCTTCGTGGCCTTCCCAATCGCGCGCGGTTACGTCAGATACTCTGGTCTCCTGCTCACGCTGTTCGTGATTGCGCTGTTCTTGCCGCCCGCCCTGATTCCACAATTCCAGCTTATCCTGCGCCTGGGGTTGTACAATAACCCTGTTGGTTACATCCTGCTTTTCATCGTCAATCCCATTGGCATTATCATCCTGGTGAACTACATCAAGACCGTTCCAGTGGAGCTGGATGAGGCGGCTGCTCTGGATGGGTGTGGTTATTTCCGTTTTGTGTGGTCAATCGTCCTGCCGCTCATTCGCCCCGCCGTTGCGACAGTAGTCGTCCTTCACGCAATCGGCATCTGGAATGAGATCATTCTGCCGACGATCTACCTGACGAACAAAGACTATTATCCGATCACGCGTGGTCTGATCGTCTTCCAGGGCGTGTATGGCAGCGACTGGCCTGTCCTGGCCGCCGCTGTGCTGATGCTGACGCTGCCAATGGTCATTCTGTTCCTGTTCTTGCAGCGCTACATCGTCTCCGGTTTGACCGCCGGTTCGGTCAAAGGATAACGCTGTAATCGACCACGCCTTACGCCGTCCAAGTCTACATATGAGGAGACTGTGATGCGAATGTCCTCTAGCCGATGTACTTTGCTGATCGCGCTGGTCCTTATTGGCATGAGCTTGACTGGTCGTGTGATCGCTCAAGAACAGCCCACCGCCGAGGCAACGCCCGAAGCTGAAGCTACACCGATTGTAGTGCCAGAGGGTTGGGAATTGGTCTGGCATGATGAATTCGATGGCGACGCGATTGATGAAACCAACTGGACTTATGATCTGGGTGCTGGCGGTTGGGGCAACGGCGAAGCACAACACTATACCAATCGTTCTGAGAATGCACGCCTGGAAGATGGGATGCTGGTGATCGAGGCGCGGCAGGAAAAATACATGGGGTCCTACTACACCTCGGCACGGCTCACGTCACAGGGCTTGCAGGAA
Source organism: Anaerolineae bacterium (assembly GCA_016788965.1). Taxonomy (GTDB): domain Bacteria; phylum Chloroflexota; class Anaerolineae; order Aggregatilineales; family Phototrophicaceae; genus CFX2. Next base: position 5,996 of record JAEUQZ010000003.1, read on the forward strand.
TTCCAGTACGGGCGCATCGAGGCGCGCCTCAAAGTGCCCGCAGGAAAAGGACTGTGGCCGGCGTTCTGGATGTTGGGGTCAAATTTCGCGGAAGTTGGCTGGCCCGACTGCGGTGAAATCGACATCATGGAATACGTCGGCAGAGAACCTGATCTTATCTTCGGAACAATGCACGGCCCTGGCTACTCCGGGGCGCTGGGGCTGAGCCACTGGAACCGTCAGGACTATGACATTGCCGATGAGTTCCACACCTATGCCATCGAGTGGGATGAAGACGGGATCACCTGGTTTTACGACGGGGAGGAATACGGTTCGTATACCCCCAGCGATGTTGGAGAGCGCGAATGGCCCTTTGACCAACCGTTCTTCATCATCCTCAACCTCGCAATTGGGGGGACGCTGCCGGGGCCTATCGGGCTGGATACCGTCTTCCCGGCGCAGTATTTGGTGGACTACGTGCGCGTTTTCCAGCAGTAGTGGTTCTTGCCCGAACATCCCTCGGAGATGTAATCTCATGCTCCGAGGGATTATCGACGACCAACCTGCTACAGCGAAAGAATGCAGATGATGAAACGAGACCCGCAATCGATTTTCATTGGCAATACACCCCAGCAGCAGACCGAAAGATCGACTCGCGGTGATTTTGTAACGTTGCTCGGAGAGCCGTTCTATCGGATTCAGAATGTTGACGCCATTGAGCCATTTTTCGTCAGTGTGGTTAGCAGTTCAGATCACTGGCTCTTCATCTCCTCGACGGGTGGGCTTTCAGCCGGGCGGAGCAGCGTCGAACATGCGCTTTTCCCCTATTACACCGTAGACAAACTGACCGAAAACGCTGAACACACAGGCAACAAAGCCATCTTGCTGGTCACGCGCTCTGGCCGCACCAGCCTTTGGGAGCCGTTCTCAGATCGGCATCAGGGTAGCTATGCCATCGAACGGAATCTGTATAAGAATGTGACCGGAACGGCAGTTGTTTTTGAAGAGATCAACACCGATCTCAGATTAGCCTACCAATATGCTTGGCGAACCAGCGAGCGGTTCGGTTTCGTCAAGACGACCTGGTTGAGAAACATGGGGGATTCTGCCTGCCAGGTTGAACTTGTGGACGGTTTACAGAATATTCTGCCTGCCAATGTGACATCGGGGACACAAAATACACTCAGCAACCTGCTTGACGCTTACAAGCGCAGTGAGCTTCATGTCGGGACTGGGCTGGCAATGTTCGCGCTCAGTTCGAGGCTGACCGATCTTGCCGAGCCAAGCGAGTCGCTTCTCACTACAACAGTCGTACAGCTCGGTCTAAAAGATGCATCTTACTTGCTCTCTTCAGCACAGCTTGATCGTTTCCGTTCAGGAGAAGAGATCATTCCGGAGACGGAAGTGCGCGGCAGACGTGGTGCGTACTTTGTACACACGAGGCTCGATCTGGCCCCAGAGGAGACACTCACCTGGCATTTGCTGGCAGATGTCCGGCAGGACAGCGCTGCAATTGCCCACAAGCTGCGCTGGTTGGAAGGTGATCCCCTGACCCTGGCGAAGGAGATAGAGGACGACATTTCAGCCAATCAGTCGAGCCTTTGGAAGATTGTTGCCAGCGCAGACGGTGTGCAGCTTTCCAGTTACCCACTCAATGCAGCCCATCATTTTGCCAATGTCATGTTCAACGTGATGCGCGGCGGCATTTTTGCAGATCAATATTGGATTCAAGCAGCAGATTTTGTGGACTTTGTGTCTGTTCGTAATCGCGCGGTGCTGCAAGCGAATTCAGATTTCTTCGCCACCTTGCCGGACAGAATCCAGGTGTCCGATCTACAGTCACGAGCAGAAGCGCACGGCTCTGCTGACCTTATTCGCCTGAGCTATGCCTATCTGCCCTTGACTTTCAGCAGACGGCACGGCGATCCCAGCCGCCCCTGGAATCGATTTGCCATAAACGTGAGGAAGCCCGATGGCTCCGTCAACTTGGACTATGAAGGAAACTGGCGCGACATCTTCCAGAACTGGGAAGCGCTCGCCTATTCGTGTCCAGAATTTGTCGAGAGCATGATCGCGACCTTCCTGAACGCGACAACCGCAGAAGGCTACAATCCCTACCGCATCACCTACTATGGTGTCGATTGGGAAGTTCCAGAGCCAGGAAATCCCTGGGCGAACATCGGGTATTGGAGCGATCACCAGATCATCTATCTCCAAAGGCTCATGGAAATCAGTTCCAGGTTCCACCCTGGCAAACTCCAGGGACTTCTTGCGCGGCTCATGTTTAGTTATGCCAATGTTCCCTATCAGATCAAACCCTACGCTGATTTGTTGAAAGACCCCTATAACACGATTAACTTCGACTGGGATCTGGAACGGCAGATCGAATCACAACACAATGAGCGCGGTACAGATGGAAAACTGGTGCGTTCCCCAAACGGACAGGTTCTCCAGGTCTCATTAGCCGAAAAGCTTCTGACGCTGCTGCTTGCCAAATTGGTCAACTTTGTTCCCGAAGGTGGCATCTGGATGAATACCCAGCGACCGGAGTGGAACGACGCCAACAATGCGCTTGTCGGCAAGGGATTGTCGGTGGTGACATTGTGCTATATGCGGCGCTATGTCGTTTTTTGCCGGGAACTGTTCAACAACAGCGGAGTTGCTGCGATTCCCCTCAATGCCGAGGTCCAGAAGCTCTATGCCCGCGTATTCGACATCCTGAATCATTTCCAAACGAGCCTGCGAAGCGCTTTCAGCGACGAACACCGGCGGAATATCATGGATGCGCTGGGAGAAGCGGGGAGTGACTATCGTTGGAACTTCTACAACAACGGTTTCTCCGGCGAGCTTGTCCATTCACCAGTGAACACAATCGCCGCATTTCTCGATCTGACTTTGGAATACATTGAACATTCCCTGCGCGCCAACAAACGCGCCGACAACCTCTACCATTCCTACAACATTCTGCATCTCGACGATGGTTGCGCCTCGATCAGCCACCTTTATGAGATGCTCGAAGGACAGGTTGCTATCCTCTCATCAGGGCTGTTATCGAGTGCGGAATCGTTGGCGCTGCTGGAAAGCCTTCGGAATAGTGCGCTTTACCAGGCTGAACAGGAGAGTTACATCCTTTACCCAGATCGAAATCTGCCCGGTTTTCTACAGAAGAACTGCCTAACACACGATCAGGTGGCCGATGTAGCGCTCTTTTCGATGCTCATCGAAGCACAAGATAAATCCCTCATTACCCGCGATGTCAACGGCGTTTATCACTTCAGTGGACACATTCGCAACTTCAACGATGTAAGCCGGGCACTGGATACTCTAAGAGGACAGCCTCGGTACGCTGAACTCGTAGAAGGTGAGTTCGAGAAGATCAGGGCGTTGTTTGAAGCCACCTTCCACCACAACGAGTTCACCGGACGTTCGGGAACATTTTTTGCTTACGAGGGACTGGGCAGTGTCTACTGGCACATGGTTGCAAAATTCCTGCTCGCGGCACAAGAGACAGCCAAAAGATTCAGCGGCGACTCAAACGCGGATGCATTGATTCAGCGCTACAGGGATATTCGTCAGGGGTTGAGTTTCAACAAGACCCCAGATGCTTATGGGGCATTTCCTACCGATCCCTATTCGCACACTCCCAAAGGCCAGGGAGCAAAACAGCCGGGCATGACGGGTTATGTCAAAGAAGTGATCTTATCTCGGCAAGCAGAGTTGGGATTCTTCGTCGAGAATGGCAAACTGGCGTTTGATACCACCTTGCTGGATCGGCTTGAGTTTCTTACCGACCCCGCCCCATTCTTCTACCTGGATGTCCATGGGCGTGAACAACACATTGAATTGCAGCCGGGATCGCTCGCATACTCCATTTGCCAGACTCCTGTGGTAGTTCAGTTATCTGACCGGCAGGGTGTTGCGGTACATCATGCAGATGGTTCTGTTCACAACATAGATGGACATAGGCTTGATGGCCTCACAAGCAGCAGCATATTCTGCCGCGATGGCCGCGTTGCGCGCGTGATTGTAGCCGTAATGCTTGATCCAGTGTGATCGCAAGGAAAGACGAACAGCGAAGGTTCTGGCGCTGCCCACGCCGCGCAGTTTTCGCCACGCGGTCGCGCTGGGCAACCTAACGATGCAGGTTTGGTTGAAACGTCCGGGTTAATCCGCCGAGTTGAGACTTTACGAAGGCAGAAGCAAGTGGGAAAAGAACACAGACGGAATAAATCATTGGCAGGAGTCGATGTCTCCGCTTACTCCATGGATGAGTTGAAAGCGATTGTTCGCGACATCTTGGCAGAGAAGATTTATGGAATTGCCTTTAGTCCTTACGTTGAAGGCCAGTCGCCTGGAACGCAAATCTCTGCGTCACAAATAGTCCAACGTCTCAGCATTGTGCAGCCTTATGTCAATTTGGTGCGGACATTTTCCTGCACTGACGGGAACGAGCTTATCCCTCAGATCGCTGCCGGACAAGGGCTAAAAACAATGGTAGGCGTGTGGCTGGACGATGATCACGAGCATAACGCCATAGAACTCAATAATGCGCTTGAAGTTGCCAGGGCTGGCTACGCTGATGTACTTGCTGTCGGCAACGAGGTGCTGTTACGCAATGAAATGTCTGAGGCGGAATTAATCGGTTACATCAATCGGGCAAGACAAGGGGCGCCGGGTGTAACCATTGGGTACGTTGATGCTTACTTCAAGTTTGTCGATCACCCACAAGTCTGTGATGCCTGCGATGTGATTCTTGCCAATTGCTATCCGTTTTGGGAAGGCATTGCTGCTGAACACTCCCTGATCTACATGAAGGAAATGTACAGACTTGCTACCAATGCTGCGAAGGGTAAACCGGTGATTATCAGCGAAACCGGTTGGCCCAACATTGGAACACCGGAACGTCACGCCGTTCCCTCGTTTGCGAACGCCATCCGCTACTTCATCAACGCATATAAGTGGGCTGAAGAGGAAGATATCGACATCATCTACTTCTCCGCCTTTGATGAAGCCTGGAAGATAGCCAGTGAGGGGGACGTAGGTGCTTATTGGGGCTTGTGGGACAAGGATGGTGTCCCGAAATATGCCTAGAAAGTCAGAAAAGCAGCGCACGATTAGGCAGCTTATCGAACAGAAGCCGGGCAACGCCATTTGTTACTCTGGCTATCGCAAAGGCCAGGATCCGCGGCAGGGCATTTTCCCAAGTTATCAAGAGATACGGGAAGACCTCTTGATTTTGGCTGCGAACTGGTCGTATCTCCGCTTGTATGACCCCAGCCAGCATGCTGAAACAACGCTGGAAGTAATCCGCGACGAAAATCTGGACCTGAAGGTGATGCTTGGGGCTGACCTGGCTGCTGAGGTCAGTAATCCAGAATGTCCGTGGGGAGCCAATTTTGATGATGAAACCCTGGCTGCCAATCGTCAGGCCAACAGCGAAAGTATTGATCGCTTGATCGCGCTCGCCAATCGCTGCCCGGATATCGTCTTCTCCGTATCCGTAGGCAACGAGTCCAGTGTTTCATGGACAGACCATCTGGTGCCCGTAGATAGAATCATAGCCTACGCTCGTCGGCTCAAAAAAGCGGTAGCTCAGCCAGTTACCTTCTGTGAAAACTATGTTCCTTGGACTTCTAAACTGGCACCGCTTGCAGCCGAACTAGACTTCATCTCGGTTCATACTTACCCGGTCTGGGAATATCGCACAATTGATGCCGCGCTCGACTATACCAAGCAGAACTACTACTCGGTTGCTGACCATTATCCCGATAAACCCGTGGTAATTACCGAAGCAGGTTGGACAACCGTCTCCAACGGGCGGGGCATTGAACCCTCGAATGCATCCGAGGCATTACAAGCACGCTACTGCCAGGAGTTGATGACGTGGACTCAGTCCGAAGGAATCTTGGCGTTCGTATTTGAAGCGTTCGATGAGCCGTGGAAAGGCTCCCCTGATCCAATGGAACCTGAGAAGCATTGGGGGCTGTTCGACGTGAACCGTAAGCCGAAACAGTTCATGCAGCAGCTATTGAAGTCAGTTGGCTGAAACCGCAGAAGTAGATTCCACATAGAGCAGCCAGCGCCTGGTAAAGCATCGCTCCGGCAGTTCGAATGATGGCGCGTTGCGGATCGTCAGCATTGGCGGCATCAACCTCAGTAGTGGTCCGGTTGTCAAATCGACAGCAGAGTGCGGTGCATTATGCAGATGGCGCCGTTCAAACCGTGGATGGGCACATGCTCGATGCTGTCACGAGCAGATATGTTTTCCAACGTGATGGAACGGTGCGGTTTTTGACCGTGTTCGTGTCGTTCGATCCATTCCACTAGAAAGCCAATATCCACGACATTCGGCGCTCCCATGGATCCATTCCTCTGTCAAAAGGATGAGATTTCGCTACAGGCGCTATTTGCCGGCCTTGGCGAGCATTTGCGCTACCCGTGTCCAGTGCAGTCCAATCGCATCTGCGATCTGACGATAGCTCAATCCCCATTCTCGCATAGTAGCAACATAAGCCCGAAGTTGCTCTTTATCAGGGTTACGAAGATCGCTTTCGGTTGATCCTGACAGGGGAATATCGAAGCGGAGCATATGCCTGGTCATCGGAACGCTGCCCCTCAGGTCCAGGTTTCCATAACCAGGCATAAACCGATCATCCGGGAACGGGAACGGGAACGTGTAGTAAAGCGTTCCCGTTCCTTCTTTTACCACGATCTTCGCCACGAACTGCTGAATGATCCGCTTCGACAATCCCAATTCGGTTGTTCATCTAGCAGGAGGAATCAAGCCTCCGTCACCGGCAGAGCAAGAACCCAGTCAGCCATTCCGAGTCAGCGTGTCGGGGGAGTACCATACAGGTCCAACAACTGTATTCGGGTAAAGTCGAGCGATCTCGTCACCTTGTAGCTAAAGCGTTTCATGAATTCGTAACCCAACGTGTGATCTTGCTCGCATTTGTTGAGCAGGCTCACGCCATCAAGAACTATGGCTCGTGTGAGTTCCATCGCTCGACAGCTGAAATGCCAGTGATAGGGCGAGAACAACCACGACCAACCAATGACTTCGCCCTCATCGTGGGTATACAGCGTGATGGAACCCTGATCGGGGATGGCGGTTTCAATCGCCACTTTACCGTGCTGGATGACAAAAAACTGGACGGCCTCTTCGCCTTCTCGGAACAGATATTCGCCCTTATTGAAACGCGCATTGGATGCACAGCCGATTACGAGTTCGAGGTAGGGCTTAGCAAGCCCTTCGAAAAAAGGGTGTTTGCTCAGGATCGATTCGAGCGTTTCCACATCTTGCTCCTTGTCGAGTGATTGTGTTTTGACCAATCGTCCTATCTCAGGCGCGAGCGGCTGCTAATTGAACGCGGGTATCATGCAGTCGTTCCATCGCAGCTTTGGCAGTCTCGCGCATCAGACCATATGCCAACTTAAGGTCCTTCGCGCAAAGTTCACGCAGAGGGAACGCCTCGATCTTGATGATGCGGCAGGGGCCACGCGCACGGGCAGTCCCGGTGTATCGATAAGGTTCAACCAGGGCTGAAATGCCGAGGATTTCCCCAGGGTTAACATCACTTATGTAAAACTCCTTCCTCGATTCCGGGCGCACTTGATCCGTGACGATGGTGCAAAGTTCGGTGCTTCCATCGAGGAGAAAATACAACGCTTCAGCAGGCTGACCGGCCTCCAGAATCAGTTCGCCGGTTTCGACAGCAATTTCCTCTGCGATCATCGCTACGGCTTTGAGCTGGGTATCATCCAGGAATCCAAAAAACGGATAACGACGCAGAAGTTCGGGAGAAATCATCTTCGCTTATTCCTCCACAACTGGCTGTTGCAGCATGGTCAGAATCATCTGAGCGGCGAGTGGTACGGCCGCGGCAACTGACGGCGTGAGGTCCTCTGTGAAATCAAACACACGTTCAGCCTCGACGCCGACAATCCTTATCTTGTCCGGCAGAGGAATACCGAGCGCACGCCCCATTCGGAGCGCCGTTTGCAGTGAGGTGTCGTGAGACGAATTCAGATGTCCGGCACATAGATCAGGCAATTGTGTCAGAGACACGACCTGCACACTGCCCACCGGACGCAGACCCGTAGTCATGGCGTCAATGAGGATAACCTGACTGTACCCTGTCAACCGTTCCATCAGGCGCAGCCCGCCTATTGCCAGGCAGTCCACCTCGACCGCGCAGCCCACACTGCTGATGTCGTGCTGAACCTGCTCCGCGACGCGCCAACCCACGCCATCATCGCCGAGAAGGGGATTGCCCAGGCCGACGATTAGCATCGGTTGTGAGAGGGTTGCGGAATGCCTGCCTGCCATCTGTTCGCTTCCTTATCCGGCTCAACAGAACTGGCGCAGCACGTCTATGGTTTGGCCCTGAACGTCTCGTATCGTCACCTCCAGCGGCATCTGTCCGGGCAGCGAGTGAGTCGCGCAGCCGAAACACGGATCATAGGCTCGGAAGGCCATCTCGACCTGGTTGAGCAGCCCTTCGCTCAGAATTGTCCCCTTGCGGATCAGGCTTTGCGCTGCTTTCTTGATGGACAGACTGATGGGCGCATAGTTATTGGTCGTGCCGACGATCAGGTTGACTCGCGTTAGGACGCCCCGCTCGTCTGTCCAATAGTGGTGGGTCAGCGTGCCGCGCGGTGCTTCGACACAGCCCACACCTTCAGTTGGCCTTTCGGTTGGAACCGCATGGATGTTAGGCGATGTAATTTCCGGGTCGGTCGCCAGTTCTACCCAACGCTCGGCGGCATACAGCAGTTCAATCAGGCGTGCCCAATGCGTCGCCAAACGGTGATGCACGATTTTGGTCGTCCCGGCTGCGCTAGTGTGTTCATCTGACCCACTGGCGAGCGTGGCATAGAAGCGATCATATTCTTCCTGGGCACGTGGCGTCGCCATGCCATCGGCGGCATTCAGCCGTGAGAGCGGGGTGGCGCAGTAGATGCCGGATGCTTTGCCGTCCACGAAACCTTTCCAGCCGACCTTCTTGAGGTACGGGAACTTGAGATATGTCCATGGCTCGACGTGTTCGGCAATCCAATCCTGGTATTCGTGGGGTGGATATTCGCCCAAAGGTTCACCATCAGGGGCGACCACCCTGATGCGACCATCGTAGAAATTGACGTGCCCCTGTTCATCGACCATACCCATGTAGTAGGTGTGGTGGGTGTAGGTATCCCCCACGATCAAGTCAACATAAGCTTTGCTGCCCAGCACGATGTCGTTGAACAGCTTCAGACTGAATTGGGCAAATTCGATTGCCCAGCGTCCCATCCGTTCGATTTCCTGGCGCTGTTCCTCAGTGATGCCTTTTGTCAGTCCCCCCGGAATGGATGTGCAGGGATGCACCTTCCGTCCGCCGATCATTTCAACGACGGCATGACCATACTTACGGGCCTGGATGACCTTGCTGCCGGTCTCCAGACCAACTTTATGGATCACACCCAGGATGTTGCGTTCTGCTACCGGCGCATCTGGCCCCATCACAAAGTCAGGGCCGCCCAGGGCATAAAAGTGGGTCGTGTGATCCGTGACATAGAATGCGCTGTACAGCAGTTCGCGCAGCTTTTTGGCTGCTGGCGATGGATCGATGTGGTAGACGGCATCTGCGGCCTTCGCGGCGGCCATGTGGTGTGCCTCCGGGCACACGCCGCAAATGCGATTAGTCAGGACAGGCATTTCTTCAACTGGGCGACCGACACAGAAGCGCTCAAAGCCGCGCAGTTCGGGAACCTGGAAGTAGGTGTTGGCGACGTTCCCTTCTTCGTCGAGGAAGATTTCGATTTTGCCGTGGCCTTCCAGTCGGGTGATGGGATCAATGCTGATGCGCCGCATGGCGTTCCTCCTCGTCCTCGACCAGCGCCGGTTTGCTGGCGCGCAGCAGCGACCCTGCCAGATTGAATCGATAGACCTGTCCAACCGGATCGGGCAGCGTATCGAGTACACGCTCGATTTCCGCAGGTTCGTTGCCATCAATTACCGAAGCAAAGGCGCTGATCAAGCGTGCGCCGTAGTCCAGTACACCCTGTGCTGGGCCATAACAGCCGATGCACTGCGCCCCAGCTTTCGGGCACAGCGCGCCGCAGCCGCTGCACGTAGCCGGCCCATTGCAGGGTATCCCTTGTTCCAGCAGACATAGGTTCGGATCGATACTGGAAACGTCCTGGATGCGCGTAAACTGCTTGATCGACTTCAGGTTCCGCGCACGTGGACATTCATCGCACACGGTCGAACTGCCTACCCCGATCATGCTTCCTGGCGGCGGTAGTGTTTCTTTTCCGTGCAGCGCCTGGATCACCAGGTCGAGTACCGCGGCAATCTGGTGCGACTCCGGCGGGCATCCCGGCATGTAGTAATCCACTGGAACGACCTGATCGAGCGTTTTCAGGATTGGGTGAAATTCCGGGATTTGGAGCGTGCCTTCGGGTGCTTTCCAGGTGGGTTGTGGACGGATCTGGTCAGGATTATCCGTCGAGATGCTGTTGTAAGCGGCCTCGAAAATTGATTCCCTCGTACTGAGATTCGCCAGGCCGGGGATGCAGCCTTCACAGGCACACGAGCCGAAAGCGACCAGTATTTGCGACTTGCGTCGCAGCAGGTGTGCCAGTTCCTCGTTCTCGCTATTCCGTATCCCGCCGTTGAACAGCGTCAGGGTGATCGCACCGTCCGGCATGGCTTCTACATCTTTGTACTTGGCGTCCATTGCCACCGGCCAGAAGACGACCTCGAAATTCGCGTCCACATCCAGGATTTTCTCGTGAATGTTTAGGACAGCGATCTCGCAACCCCCACAGCCGGCGGCCCAGTACATGGCGAACTTGGGTTTGCTGTTCACGCTCATGTGCTTCCCTCCGCGATCTCAACTGACTTGGAGGATGTGATCAGTGCATCCTGAAACGCGATGGGTCTGGTGTGCCAGTTGAGCGGCCCAAGCGCACGAGTTTCCTCGACCATGTCGGTAATTGCCTGTGCCAGCCTGACGCCTTCGGCTGCGCTGGCCCACACCAGTTTGATGCGCTCAGGTTCAACCCCCATCTGTGCCAACACCCGGCGCAGCAGCAAGAAGCGCCGCAGCGCTTTGTAGTTCTGTTCCAGGTAGTGGCATTCGCCGGGGTGACACCCGGTGATGAGAACGCCGTCCGCGCCGCCGGCCAACGCCTTAAGGACGAAGGTGGGATCCAATCGACCGGAACACATCAGACGGATTAGCCGGATATTGGGTGGGTATTTCACACGCGCCATCCCGGCCAGATCGGCAGCGCGGTAGCTGCACCAGTTACAGGTGAAGCCGATGACCACGGGTTCAAACGAATCGTTCACGGTCTGCCTCCCTTACGCTGGCGCTAACTCGGCTGGCTGCTTTTCATCCAGGTTGAGCAGAAGCAGCCCTTCGATCTGCGACAGGATTTGCTCGTTGCTGAAGACAGTGCCGCTGATAGCGCCTGCCGGACAAGCGGCTACGCATGTGCCACATCCCTGACACAACGCTGGGTTGATCTCCGATACCATCCGGTCTTCATGGAAAAGAATGGCATGATACGGACACAGGTTGTTGCAGATACGGCAGCCGGAACATTTGCTTTCTTCGATGGATGCCCGTACTGGCTCCAGCGCGATTTCTTTCTGCTGGATGCGGGACAATACCCGCGCTGCTGCTGCTGCGCCTTGAGCGACACTGGCTGGGATATCCTTCGGGCCTTGGGCACATCCGGCAGAGAAGACACCTTCTGTCATCGTGGCAACAGGATCAAGTTTGGGATGTTTTTCAATGATCCAGCCGTCAGAACTGCACGAAATACCGAAGCGTTTTGCCACCTCTTTAGCATCATGGCGGGGTTGCAGCGATATGGACAGGATCACCATGTCTACTGGGATACGGCGCTGTCGGCCAGCCAATGTATCTTCCACCTGGATAATGAGCTTGCCCTCTTCGCCTTCCAGTCGGGCAGCATCGGTCACTTCCGCCGCGCGCCCCCGCACGAAGATCGTGCCTTCTTCCAGCACCCGCTGGTAGAACTCGTCATAGGCTTTGGCGGTGGTGCGGATGTCGATGTAGAAGTTGTACACCGTCGCGCCGGTACGTTCTTTGACCACGTGGGCGAACTTGAGGCTTTGCATACAGCAGATGGCCGAGCAGTAATTATTGAAGTTTCGATCTCGGCTGCCAGCACAATGAATAATGCCGACTGTCTTGGGTGTAGTCACACCATCGCGCAGAACGATCTTGCCGTTGGTCGGGCCGGCAGCGTTGCTCAAGCGTTCAAACTCCAGGCTGGTGAAGACGTTCGCCAACCGCCCGTAGCCATACTGAGCGATGCGCCGCCCATCCATGATGTCAAAGCCCGTCGCCAGGATGATATTGCCCACTTGCAGTGTCAGCAGTTCATCCTGCTGCTCGAAGTCGATGGCATTGGTCGGACAGAATTTCTCGCAGGCGCGGCAGGTTCCCTTTTGAAAGAAGGTGCAGTTCGGGCGGTCAATGACGGGGTACTTGGGAACCGCTTGCGGGAAAGGCGTGTAGATGGCTTTGTGATAACCTAACCCCGCCTCGAATACCTCGTCCAGAACCTTCTTGGGGCATTTCTCCTGGCAGATGCCGCAGCCGGTACACAGATCAGTCTTGATGTAACGGGCTTTCTTCTTCACCGTCACGGTAAAGTTGCCCACATAGCCCTCTACATTCGTCACTTCGCTCCAGGTCAGCAGTGTGATGTTGGGATGCGTACCGACCGACACCATTTTCGGCGTCAGGATGCAGGCGGCACAGTCCAGAGTCGGAAACGTCTTGTCAAACTGTGCCATATGCCCACCGATGGAGGGTTCCCGCTCGACCAGGTAGACCTGGAAACCGGCGTCGGCAATCTCGAGCGCGGCTTGAATGCCAGCAATCCCTCCGCCAACCACCAGCGTGGCCGGATGGATGGGGACATGCAGAGCTTCCAGTGGCTCATGATGCAGCACACGCTCAACGCCGCCAGAGATAATTGCCTTCGCTTTCTCTGTAGCTGCCTCTTTCGCCTCGTGTACCCATGAAGCCTGTTCACGGATTGACACCAGTTCGCACAGGTACGGATTCAGTCCGGCGCGCTGGCAAGCAGTACGAAAAGTCTGTTCGTGCAAATGTGGCGAACAGGCGGCCACAACCACCCGCGTCAGTCCAAGCTCTTTGATGTCTTTCTCAATGAGTTCCTGCCCCAGACTGGAACACATGAACTTGTAATCGCGCGCGATCACGACGCCGCGCCGGTTAAGTCGTTCTGCTGCCCACTTCGCCACCTGTTCTACGTCGATGACACCGGCAATATTGGTGCCGCAGTGGCAGACATACACGCCAATGCGTTCCTGTTCCGAACGACCATTTCCTGGAGTCATTGGCTTTCCTCCTCACGAACAGGCATTCGCGGCATCGGCAGGCCCTCTTCCTTCTTCTTGCGTGATGGTCTGGGAGCAGCCGTTTCCTGCCCTGGCTCTGATAGGGGCACTGCAATACCGATGCGGCTCAGTGCCGGTCGAGAATCGACGAATTCTTTGCCGATTCCCAGAACCTCTGGCTCCAGGCCGAAAGCCAACCCCATGAGCTGCGTGAAGTACAGCACCGGCATGTGGTCATTCATGTGGAAGTGTCGGTTCACTTCGCCCTGGTAGGCGTCAAGATTGAGCTGGCATATCGGGCAAAGCGTGGTGATGACATCGGCACGGTATTGATCGGCGCCGTGGATCAGCCGCCGGATCAGTTCGTAGGCCACCGACACATTGATTTGAGTCATGTGCCCGCCGCAGCAGTGAGTCTTCAGTGGGAAGTCAACCACTTCTGCTCCCAGGGTCTTGAGCAGCCTGTCCATCGCAACCGGGTGTTCGACGTTGTCCCACCGATTGTCGCGGTCTGGGCGGGCGATCATGCAGCCATAGTAGGGCGCTACCCGCAGGCCCTTGAGCGGTCGTGTGACCTTGTTTCGGATGGTCTCCAGACCAATGTCATTGACGATGATGTCCAGCAAGTGGCGCACACGCACTGAACCAGGGGTATATTGCAGGCCACCCGCGGCCAGCGCGGTGTTGACTTGTTCGGCCAGCCGCGCATCCTTCTGCATGTAGCTGTTTGTCTTGGCGAGATTGAGGTAGCAGGCGCTGCAAGCAGCCATGACCGTGCGTGTACCATCCACCTGCTGCGCGGCCAGCGCCAGGTTGCGTCCGACCAGCGCGTGAGAAGCGATCTGGTGAACGGCAATGTATTCGGTCGCTCCGCAGCAGTTCCAGTCCTGTATCTCTTCAAGTTCAATGCCAAGTGGTTCACACACAGCCAGGGTCGAATCCAGGTAGGCGCGTGCCATGCGATGCAAGGAACAGCCAGGGTAAAGTAGATATTTCGGCATCAGCTTGCCTCCAGTTCCCTTGCGCGGGCCAGGATCGCTTGGAGCTGCTCGATGTGCTCGATGCGCTGCGGTGTCAGATCCATGCGGCCTTTGGTGAGCATTTCCAGACCGAAAGGAACCATGGACGGCAGTTGAAACAGGTGATGCCGCAGTTGATGACGAGCCGCGACGCCAAACTCGAAACTGCGCCCGTAGGTTTCAACATAACTGATGAAGGTTTGCGATAGGTCCGGCGCGGTGGGGTCTTCGTAGCGTTTTTCCCGGATCGCCATCCCCTTGAGCGTATACATCACATCGGTAATGTGGACTTCCTGGGGACATCGGACGGTGCAGTAGTAACAGGACACGCAGTACCAGGGCGTGTTGCTTCGCAGAACTTCCTCGCGCATATCGGCCCGGATCATGGCGAAAATCTGTCGAGGACTATTATCCATGTCCGCCGCAGAGGGGCATGACCCTCCACACGTACCGCACTGAATACACATCCCAAGTCGGGAATCTCCGGGTGTGGCATCAATGACTTCTTGCAGAAAACTACCGGGGATTGGGGTGGAGGGTGATGGGGATGTATCTTGTCGCTCGAGTAGCTCCTTTTCCATCAAGACGAACCTCCTTCAAAACGCAAGGTTTGGATACACAATCTGCGTTTGTTCGAGGAGTCAAGGGCAGCCTCGTGTTTGCAGTCCCGATCAGTTCAGAAGTAATCGCGTTTCTTCCCTTTTCTCCCATCGATCATCCGTCACGTATCTGCGGCTGTGATTCCTTCAAGATACAATGACGCGCATCCCAATTGCTGATCTGTCCAAACAAACAAAACGCTGAAAATCGTCCCCTACCTTGAGGAGAATTTTCAGCAGTTTCAATGATGCGGTTTTGTTATCTGCCGCTTCGATGACTTCAACGACGGCAGCAATCGCTGTATTTACTTGGTTTCATCGTAGAGGGTGTCGATGATGTCTGACCAGTGCAAATCGTCACAGAACCCATTCCCAATTGTCACTGCTATCGGCCCGAAAATGCGATGACGACGCTGCCCTTCTTGTGTCCTCGTTCCACGTAACGGTGCGCTTCAACCATCGCTTCCAGCGGATAACAGCGATCAATGACCGGCTTCAGCGTGCCTGCCTCAAGCAGCGCCTTGAGGTCGAGCAGGTCTTGCAGCATATTGCGGGCAGGCTCGCTGTGCGAGTCGTGGTGGACGTTCAGATAAACGCCATTGGGCTTGAGGGCGGTCCTGGCACGTGAGGAGGGGAACTTGGCAACTGCATCGAAGACCACATGGTAGATCGGGCCATCTTCGGTGAAATCCTCACGGGTGTAATCCATGACCCGGTTGGCGCCGAGTGATTTCACCAGTTCCAGATTGGCGGTGCTGCACACGCCGGTCACATCCGCCCCGTAATGACTGTGGGCAAGCTGCACGGCATTTGTCCCGACCGCGCCGGAAGCGCCGTAGATCAGCACCTTCTGTCCAGGCTGGATATGGGCTTTGCGGAGGCAGCGCATGGCCGTGATACCCGCTCCCACGGCGGCAGCGGCTTCCTCGTAGCTGAGGTTGGCCGGTTTGAGCGCCAGCAGGCCGGTTTCGGGCAGACATTTGTACTCGGCATAGCCGCCGAAATTGGCTTCAAACGTCGATGCAAAAACCGGATCGCCTACCTTGAAACGGGTGACATGACTGCCCACCGCCTCGATATCTCCGGCCAACTCCATGCCCAGGATTTTTCGCCGGGGTTTCAGGATGCCCAGGTACAGGCGGGCAAACACCCACTGCTCCCGGGGGACGGTGAAGCTCCGCATCCTCACGTCGCCAATGGTCACGGTGGTCGCCCGGACATGAATCCGCACTTCGTTATCTTTCGGAACTGGCTTGGCAAGCTCCACCAGTTGAAGCACTTCCGGCGGGCCGTATTCTGTGTATACAACCGCTTGCATGGGTCTTCTCCTATTCGCGTGACATTTTCTTTCGCAGATTCGGTTGTGATGAGAAACAAGACTAAACGTGTGGTTCTATCATGCCTTCTCGACGATCTTGCGGTGGCGAAAGCTGACCCCATGCTTCAGCATCTCTTGGATTTGTTTCCTGACCTTGGGGATGCTCATGCCCACAGTGCCCAGATGGGCCATGGCGTGCGTTGGTATGTCCCGCATGGGAAAGTCATACCATCCCAGTTTGACATAAGCCCGATGGTCAGCCTGGAATACGGTCCGCAAACGACCCCAGACCTCATCCCGGAACACTTTTTGCGCCCCGACACCGAGGAACGATGACGGCTGTACATAGCCGCTCTTGGCAAATGCCACGCCTTGCCGGGCAAGTGCTTCAAGTTGGGTGTCGATTGCCTGGCTGTCGCCAACATCGTCACTCACAAAGGCAACGATGTTGGCGTGCTGCCAACCGGCATAACCCTCGAAAAACTCACGCAAATTCTCATTGTCATGCAAGGGGCCAGAGATAATGAAGCCGAGTTGCTTGCCATAGAGTGATGGGCGATGCCCCATGAAGAACGAGCGATCAAAATAGGTCTTCCAGAGTGCTGAGAAATACCGGTCAGTCATTGTGCCCGCAAAGATCAGCAGGTCGGCTTTCAGCACCTTGTCCAGGTAGAAGGCCAGGAAATCATCGCGCTCATCAAAGACACACTCGTTGTCATAGCCGCACTGTAAGCAACCAATACAACTCGACACGATTTTCAGGTCACGCAGATTGACCACCACAATATCCGAGGCAAACGCAGCACACAAACGATCCACCATCTGTTGTAAATTGCCGTCCTCTGGCCGTGCGTCGGTGACGACCACCACCTTTTTGCCGCCCACCTCAATCGAATGCGAACCTGCGTCTGGCAGGTAGGCAAAGTCGCGCCGTACCAGGGGGCGGTAACGTTTGGCCGTTGGATATTGGTTCTGGATGGTGCATAGAAAGTGTTCACCAAACTGGACCAACCGAGACCGTTCACGGTCGTCCATCAGGTCCATCATGTCAGCAGAGAACGAAGCCACAAATCTCATATCAAGGTCATCGCATACACCTTGTATGTAACGATGCGCGATATGGTCATAGAAGTGGATCGAGGTCGAAATCGCCGCCGCATACTTGCCTGAGAAGGTGGCTTCCGCGCCACGTTCATAGATCAACTCGATAAAGCGCTTCAATGGCGCTGGAACCATCAACACGTAGAGCGGAAAGGCCCACAACACCCCATCTGCGGCGGCAATTGCCTCCATGATGTGGTCAAAGGTCACGCGGTTTCGCTCAATGCCCTTGATCCGCTTGGCGATATCTATGATGTTGAAATCATGTTCAGGGAACTTCTTCTGCAAATACTTGACTGAGTGAATGGTGACGCTGTTATCGCCCTTGGGACTGCCATTCAGGACGACGATCTTCATGTTATTCCCTCCGATGTTCTTTAGGCTATTCCAAAGAAATAACTGGTGCATCGTAGGGTAGCGGCGGATTAGGGCGTCTGCGCCCGTATGTGCGCCCGCCAAACCGGGATTTGACGCATTGTTTTCCTGGAATAGCCATAGCCAAACAGTTACCCCGTCAGATGTTATTGTTATGTTCCACCCTGATGACCACATTGCCCCGCTTATGTCCCTGATCCACATAGCGGTGCGCCTCGGCCATTGCCTCTAACGGGTAACAGCGATCAATGACTGGTTTGAACTGGCCCGCCTCCGCCATTTCCCTGAGCGCGACCAGATATTCCACCCGCGGCCTGGGGCTTCCGTCATCGACCGATATGGCCTTGCCGTTGGGTGTGAGGGCGCGCAGACACGCCTGCTTCAAGTTTGAGGTTTTCTTTTTCCCTACGGCATCCAGAACGAAGTCATAAGCCAATTCGTCGCTGAGTGAATCCTGTCGGGTGTAGTCGATGACCTCATCGGCTCCAAGCGACCTAACCAGTTCCACATTAGCGGTACTGCATACCCCGGTCACATGCGCCCCATAGCGGTGTTTGGCGATCTGCACGGCGCTGCTGCCAATCGCGCCAGATGCGCCATAGATGAGGACATGTTGTCCGCGCTGAATCTGGCCGCGTTCCAGGCAGTGCAGCGCCAGGATGCCGCCATAAGGAAGTGCGGCTGTTTCCTCATCGGTCATGTTAGAAGGTTTCAGCGCTATCACGCTGGGAATATGTGCTGGTGAACGCCCCTGATCTGTCTCTGGCAAACAGACATATTCGGCGTAGCAGCCAAAGCGCGTTCCCGTAAAGGCGTAGACCTGTTCGCCGGGCTTGAAGCGGGTGACATCCCTTCCAACTGCTTCTACTGTGCCTGAAAGCACCAGTCCGAGGATCGGATTTCTTGGCCGGGAGAAACCGACGACCACACCCATCAGGAAGCCCAGTGGATGCCATACGGGCAGCTTGAAATCCCGGATGATGACGTCGCTGGCGGTGACTGCCGTCGCGTGAATCCGGATCAGGACTTCCTGGTTTTTGGGATTGGGCTTTGCGATCTCTGCAAGCTGGAGCACTTCAGGCGAGCCGTATCCGGTGCAAAAGATGCCCTTCATAGGCCGCTCCTTCGCAGTCTGAAGTTGTGACTGCGTACTGTTCTCCTATACGCAGAGACGCATGTTCATGTTGCTTGGCGATATGCCGCTCAATCCCACCACGCCAACAGGACCGGGGCGTGATGCCGGGCGGCGATTGTCGCCGGAACCTCCGCTGCATCCATCACCTTGACTTCATCGGGCTGCAAGGGTTTCAGAATGCGCTCGATCTCTTTGGGGGAGGCCGTGCCCACGAACAGGATAACATCGGTGAACGGCCAGCAGCCTTCGCCGGGGTCGATCTCGTTGATCAGCGCATAGACAGCCTCGACATCAGGCCGACGCGCGATAGCCGCGAAGGTATCCCGGAAGGCGGGAATGCCGGGATAGTCGATCAGATTGCATCCAATGGAAGCTTCGTCGTCATTGCCATCGAAGAACTGCGCGATGGGAATCACCAGATCGGCATGTTGGGAGAGGAACGCTTTCAGTTGATTGCACTTGGAGATATCCACGTCTGACCTTTCTGAATTGTTACATGTCAGCCCGGTGATTAGAACGCATGATCTATTCTACATGACGACATGCGCGCCCCGCAACCGATGTCAAACGTATCCAGTCACGACCGCCAACGCGATGAATGCTCGCACCGCTGCTCAAAAAACTCTCTTGCCGAACGCTCGAACTTATGCTATAGTGCCAAACTAAGGATAGACCACACTCTTCCTTCATCAAACGTCTGCACCAGTACTCATTCACTCGAATACGTTTAGGCAGCGGTAGCGAGACGTACCCGACGTGACGGTCGTAAACTCGCCTGGAAGCTCCCCGGATTCATCCGTAACACCTGTTCGGATTCCTATCCTTTATCGTGAAACGCATCTCACCCTCGGAGTCTCATCAAAATGGATATCGCCCAATTAGAAAAACAGACGCTGGAAGAACTGCGCCAGATTTCGCGCGAGGCCGGCATCAGCGGCTACAGCCGCCTGAAGAAGCAGGACTTGATCCTGTCGATGCTGCGCTACAACGCCGAAAAGCAAGGCTATCAACTGCGCGGCGGTGTGCTGGAAATCGTCGATGATGGCATCGGCTTCCTCCGCGCCGAGCATTATCTGCCCGGCCCCAACGACATCTACGTCAGCCAGACGCAGATCAAACGCTTCAACCTGCGTACCGGCGACATGGTGATCGGGCAGGTGCGGTCGCCCAAGGACTCGGAGAAATACTACGGGCTGCTGCGGGTGGATGCCGTCAACGGCCTGAACCCCGAAGAAGCCAAGAACCGCCCCAACTTTGAAGACCTCACCCCGATCTATCCGGCAGAACGCTACAACCTGGAAACCAGCCCGCGCGTCCTTTCGACGCGCCTGCTGAACCTGATCGCGCCGATTGGCCGCGGTCAGCGCGGTTTGATCGTCTCCCCGCCGAAGGCTGGTAAGACGACCGTGCTGAAGGAAATCGCCAACGCCATCAGCCAGAATTACCCGGAAGTGCATCTGATGATCGCGCTGATCGGTGAGCGGCCAGAAGAAGTCACCGATATGGATCGCTCGGTCGATGCCGAAGTGATCGCCTCGACTTTCGACGATCCGGTGCAGCATCATGTCCGCGTAGCCGAGATGGCGATCAACCGCGCCAAGCGGTTGGTCGAGAGCGCCCAGCACGTCGTCGTCATGCTGGACAGCATCACCCGGCTGGCGCGCGCTTATAACCTGGTTGTGCCTAGCAGCGGCCGCACCCTCTCCGGCGGTTTCGACCCGTCGGCCATTCATCCGCCCAAGCGCATCTTCGGCGCCGGCCGCAATGTGGAAGAGGGTGGCAGCCTGACGATCATCGCCACCTGCCTGGTCAACACCGGCAGCAAGATGGATGACCTGATCTACGAAGAGTTCAAGGGCACCGGCAACATGGAACTGATGCTGAACCGCAAGCTGCAAGAGCGCCGCATCTTCCCGGCTTTCGATATGGAACAATCCTCGACCCGGCGCGAAGAACTCCTGCTCGGCCCAGATGTGATCCAGCGCGTGTATACGCTGCGGAACATGATGGCCCACCTTTCCGAGGACGAGGAAACCGGCCCGGTGGGGGCTTACGAGCGCTTCATCAACCAGTTCCGCCAGACGGAAAGCAACGAAGAGTTCCTCAACTCGCTGCCGGGAACAGGTGGAAATAACTCGCGCAACATGTTCTGATCTGTGGGCACAGGAGCAATCCGATGGATCGCTCCTGCCCGATGGTCGCGCCGTTCGACAGACGATCCTCACCAAATACTAAACCGCTTGGGCGGCCCGTGCCGCGCCCCTCTAACATGCTTCTTACGCGCAGGGCGTTAAGCTGGTGCTGGTGGCAGTGCGTCCAATGGCTGAACGCCGCCGCCTGGTGGGTCGCCGACCCTCTCAGCCTTTACTAAATGGAACGGAAAGCGTTTCTCATGATTCGACCGACACGCGCTTTCACCCCGCCGACGGATGTCATCGAACTGGCCGACCGGATCGTCGTGCTGGTCGAGATCGCCGGGGTGCGTAATCAGGACGTGAGCATTACTCTATTGGATCGGCATCTGGTCATCAGCGGGACGCGGGAAAAACCGCAGCACCCCAACCCGGCTTTTCATCAGGTCGAGATCGGCTACGGGGAATTCCGCATCGCGCTGGATATCCCCTGGATCATCGAGCGGGATGCTGTCAGCGCGAGCTACGATGCCGGTTTCCTGCAAGTTGAACTGCCGCGCAAAGCGGCCCGCACCGTCCCGGTGGTCGATGTGAATGCTGTCGAAGAAGGCGATAACTGAGCATGACTCCAAAGCGAGGCCCCGAAGTGACCCAAAACCTGTCCCCGGCTGAACTGGCTGCCGCGCAGATCGCCAAAGCCGAGCTGGACGTGAAAATCAAGAACGAGTCAGACAGCGAAGCCGAAGACAACCGTCGCCCGGCGCTCGATATTCCTGAGAACCTCCCGATTCTGCCGCTGCGGGGCGTGGTGGTGTATCCACAGACGGCCATTCCGCTGACCGTGGGTCAACCGCGCAGCATCAAGCTGGTCGATGATGTCATCGCCGGCGACCGCCTGATCGGTCTGGTGGCGGCCAGGAACCCCGACCTGGAAACTCCCGGCCCGGAGGATGTCTACCAGATCGGGACGCTGGCCTCGATCCACCGCCTGTTCCGCGCCCCGGATGGAACCATCCGGCTGCTGGTGCAGGGATTGGCGCGTATCCAGGTAGATGAATACACCGAGACGGAACCATATCTCCGGGCGAAGGTGCATCCGATCCCGGAGACCATCGAAGATACGCTGGAAGTCGAGGCGCTGGTTCGCAATGTCGTCGAGCTGTTCGGCAAACTGGCCGATCTGGTTCCCAGCATCCCCGGCGAGTTGATCTCGAATACCCTCAACGTCGATGACCCGCTGCAACTGGTCTATGCCATCTCGACCTACATCCGCATCAGCTTGCAGGACTCCCAGGAAATCCTGGAACTGGAAAGCACCGACGCCAAGCTGCGCCGCCTGATGACGATCCTCAGCAAAGAACTGGAAGTCCTGGAACTGGGGCGTAAGATTCAGAGCGAAGCCCAATCCGAGATGGAGAAGGTGCAGCGCGAATACTTCCTGCGCGAGCAGTTGAAGGCCATCCAGCGCGAACTCGGCGAGTCCGATGAACAGACTGTCGAGATCGAGATGTTCCGTAAGCGCATCGCCGAATCCGGCATGAGCGAGGAAGCCCGCAAAGAGGCTGAGCGCGAACTCGACCGCCTCTCCAAGCTGCCGACCGCCGCCGCCGAATACGGCGTCATCCGCACCTACCTGGACTGGATCACCAGTCTGCCCTGGGCCAAGTCGTCCGAGGACAACCTCGATATCGCCCACGCCCGCGAGGTGCTGGATACCGACCATTACGGGCTGAAGGACATCAAGGAGCGTATCCTCGAATATCTGGCCGTCCGCAAACTGCGTCAGGAACGCGGCGTCGATGCCATCGAGCGCGAAGATGCCTACGCCATCCGCCGGGAGCGGCGCGGCGCAATCCTGTGCTTCGTCGGGCCGCCGGGCGTTGGCAAGACCTCGCTGGGGGCGTCCATCGCGCGGGCGATGGGGCGCAAGTTCATCCGCATGAGCCTGGGCGGAATCCGCGACGAGGCCGAGATTCGCGGCTTCCGGCGCACCTACATCGGCGCGATGCCCGGCCGCATCATCCAGACCATTCGGCGCACCGAGACGCATAACCCGGTCATCATGCTCGACGAGGTCGATAAGCTGGGGCGCGACTTCCGGGGTGATCCAGCCTCGGCGCTGCTGGAAGTCCTCGATCCCGAACAGAACGTCGAGTTCCGCGACCACTACATCGATGTGGCCTTCGACCTGAGCGATGTGTTCTTCATCACGACTGCCAACGAACTCGAACCCATTCCGGGGCCGCTGCGCGACCGCATGGAGATCATCCAGTTGAGCGGTTACACCGAACACGAGAAGACTGCCATCGCCGAGCAGTACCTCGTGCCGCGTCAAATGCGCGAGAACGGCCTGCGCCCGGAAGAAATCGAGTTTCAATCGGATGCGCTCCAGGTCATCATCCGCGACTATACCCGCGAAGCCGGCGTCCGCACGCTCGAACGCGAGATCGGGCGGGCGTCCCGCAAGGTCGTCACCCGCATCGCCGAGGGCAAGACCGAGAAGGTTGTAATCGGCGAGAAGGGTGTGCGCGATCTGTTGGGCAAGCCGCGTTACGGCTACCGGGAAGAACTGGAAGAGCGCACCGATCTGCCGGGGGTGGCGACCGGGTTGGCCTGGACGCCCGTCGGCGGCGATGTCCTCTTCGTCGAGGCGGCGCGGATGCCGGGCGGCAAAGGCTTCCAGTACACCGGGCAGTTGGGCGAGGTCATGCAGGAAAGCGCCCGCACGGCGCTCAGCTATATCCGCTCAAAGGCCGAGGACTTCGGACTTGATCCGGCCTTCTTCGAGAAGAACGACATTCACATGCATGTCCCGGCTGGTGCGGTTCCGAAGGACGGCCCGTCAGCGGGCGTGACGATGGCCGCGGCGCTGGCCTCGCTGCTGACCGGACGGCCAACCCGCAGCAACGTCGCCATGACTGGCGAGATCACGCTGCGTGGGCAGGTGCTTCCCGTCGGCGGCATCAAGGACAAGATACTGGCCGCGCACCGCTTCGGCGTCGATACGGTTATCATTCCCAAGAAGAACGAGAACGACCTGGACGATTTGCCGGAAGAGGTGCGGAAGGAACTGACCTTCGTGCTGGCCGAGAGCGTCGATGATGTGCTGGCGGCGGCGCTGGTCGAACCCGCGGCGGCGGCCAAGAATGGGCGGAAAAGCCGGAAGTAGTGTATAGTGAGAAGCAGGGGTGAATGATCCTTGCCCCTGCGTTCTGTGCTGGGCGAAACGAAAGTGAGAGACCTGCGTGCCCAAAGTCATGATCGTAGATGATGATCGCAACACGGTGAAGCTCCTGCAAACGCTGCTGGAACTGGACGGCTTTGAAGTGCTGATCGCCCCGCGCGGCGCGGATGTGATCCCGACCGCCGAACAGAATCCGCCGGACATCTTCCTGATGGATTATCACCTGGCCGATATGGACGGCGTGGACATCATCCGCCTGCTGCGCGCCCACGTCATCTTTGCGAAGTCGCCCATCATCATGACCTCTGGATTGGATGTTTCCGACGAAGCCATGGAAGCGGGCGCGAACAAATTTCTAATCAAACCCTTCGAGCCGGGCGATCTGCCGGCGCTGTTCGGCAGCCTGCTCGAAGCCAAAGACTGAACCCATCCGGTTCGTAGATCGATCTCCATCCTGTCAGAACGCTGCATCAGGACGGTACAACAAGTGTGAGTGAGAAACGTGTCCTCCCGTAAAAAATCGCGGCTGCAGTGGTTCCGAATGGACCTGCATCTGCACACCCCTGCCTCTTCCGACTATCAGGAACCCCACCTGTCCTATCTCGACATCTTGAGGAAAGCCGAACTGCGCGGCGTAGACATCATCGCCTTCACCGACCACAACACGGTCGGCGGCTATGCGGCCATGCTGCGCGATGTCGAACGGTTGACCTACCTGCAAGGCCTGGGCCGCGCCCAGCCAGATGAAGTCAAGCGGTTGAGCGAATATCGCCGCCTGCTGGACAAAATCCTGGTGCTGCCCGGCTTCGAGTTCACTGCCACCTTCGGCTTCCATGTGCTGGGCATCTTTTCGCCCCAGACGCCCATCCGTCACCTTGAACACATTCTGCTGAGCCTGAACGTGCCCGCGCATGTCCTCGACGAGGGCAGCAGCGAAGTCGGCGCGTCCTCGGATGTGCTGACGGCCTACCAGATGATCGACGAAGCCGGTGGAATCTGCATCGCCGCCCATGCCAACAGCAGCCACGGCGTCGCCATGAAGGGCTTCGATTTCGGCGGGCAGACGCGCATTGCCTATACCCAGGATCGCCACCTCCATGCGCTGGAAGTGACCGACCTGGGCCGCCGCAGCCGCGATACCACCGAACGTTTCTTCAATGGGACGAAATCCGGCTATACCCGCCGGATGCGCTGCATCCAGGGATCGGACGCGCACCGCCTGAACAGCATCACCGATAAGAGCGGCAAGCACGTCCAGTACGGCGTGGGCGACCGCGTGACCGAGGTGCTGCTTGCGGAGCGCAGCTTCGAGGCGCTGCGCGAGATGTTCCTGGGCACGGATTATTCGCGGACGCGCCCCTACAGCGCCAGCCTTCAGCCCGTTGATTACATCCAGACGGCACGGGAAGAAGGCGCGACGCTGGTGCAGGCTTTCCACGAAAGCATGACCCGTCACGGCGGGCGGCTGTACGCTATCATCGCCGATGTCTGCGCCTTCGCCAACACCAACGGCGGCACGATCTACGTCGGGGTCGGCACTGATCCGAAGAAAGCGCCTGTCGGGTTGACCAATCCGCAGGAAGGCATCGGCCAGCTTCAGCACGAAATCAGCCGGGCGATCACCCCGAAGCTGGATGTCGAGATCGATGTTCAGGAAACGCAGGGCAAAGCGATCATCCGCCTGCAAGTGCCTTCCGGCGATGAACGGCCCTATGCTATCGAAGACAACAAAATCTACGTGCGCGACGAGGCCGAGACCAGCCTGGCCGTCCGCGACGAGATCGTCAGTCTGGTACAGCAGGGTCTCCACATTCAGCAGCGGGCGGTCGAACCCGCACCTGCGCCTGTGCCGATCCCGCCCGCGCGTCCCGCTCAAACGCCCGCGCCGCGCCTGGAACCCGCCCGCCCACATAGCGTAGCCGCGCCGACCGGCGGCGTCGAGATCATCGACACCGAAGACCGCGATGGCGAACGCTACTTCACCATGCGTGACCTGCGGAACGGCAACATCGTCAAGAACGTCACCCGTTCGTCCGCCCGGCGGCTGTGGCACTATGCCATCAAGCAGGCCGAGGGCAACGCTGTCCGCCCGGATCGCGTCCAGTGGAACGCGGACATCGGCCTGTGGCAGAAGTACCAGAAGAACGGTGAAACCCGTTACGATCTGGTGCAGCGGGCAGACGGCAAGGTACGGGTGTACTACGGCGTGACCGAAGCCGGAATGCAGGGCGAGTGGCAGCAGTTCCTCTCGCCGGATGACGGCGAGTAGCCGCGCCGGAGATCACTCCGCCGGAATCACCACGACCGCCCGCACCGGGAAAGTCCCCATCCCCTTGACCGGAGCCGGAACCGCATAGAAGCGGAAGCTCTGACGCGGAACCTGCGCCAGATTGCACATATGCTCGACAATCGGAATGTTGGCAGCCAGCAGCGTCGAATGCACCGGGCGTTCGCCGCTGTCAGTGTTATCGATGTTATCGGAGTCGATGCCGACCAGCACGAGCCCCGCGCTGCATGCCGCCCATGGCACGTGGCGCGCCTCGATGGCGACGCGCCCTTGGCGATGCGCTGCGGCCAGGTCGACCGTGGTGCAGGCAAAGCTCAGCGGCCCGGCAACGGCCTGCAGG
>JAEUQZ010000400.1 GCA_016788965.1 Anaerolineae bacterium
TGAGTGTGGATGTGTCGCATAACCGCAAGTTTGGCAAGGAAGTCCGGGGAACCAGCCGCCTGTTCACCAAGATGGTGCCGGTGCCGCCCCCACCACGCATAGCGCCTGAACTCATCCTGGTTGATAATCGTCCGAAGCCCACACCCTAGTCGGCGCCGTTCTTACGATCAACAGCAAGGAAGGGTTATCGATGGTTCTGAACAGTCCGCGAACCCTTCCGCTGAGAGCTTTTCGTCCCGCGATTGTTGAACCCGAAACGCCGGTGGTGGAAACGCCGTCGGCTTCGTTCGGCGATCTGGTACGGATGCTGGCAGAGGGCATCGCTGATGCCCAGGCCAGCCTGACACAGGCCTCAGCGGAAATGGTGGTGCAGTTAGCTAACACCAAAATCTCGATCATTCCCACCATCACCGAGACGATTGATGAGCAGGGGAATATCACCTATGAAACGGGCGCGCCCCGTGAAGTCTCGCTGCTTGATATTGGCGTCACCCCGCCGTTTTATCAATTCTCGGAAGCCACCGTCGAAGTCACGATGGACATCAAGATTGTCGAAAATGATACCTCGTCGGGGCGTCGGTTTGCCCTGTTCGCCGATACCGCCGGTGTGCGTTTCGAGCGCAAGTTGAACCGCGACATCAAGATCGCATCGAAGCTGACGGCCAAGCTGGTGCCGGTGCCGATGCCGCTCCGGCTGGAACCGGTGCGTTCGACCACCACCCAACCAACAGAGTGAGGTTTTATGGCGACTGTCAATCAGGCTGATCTACAGGCGTTTCTGGAAGCGGCGGGACGTTCGCTGACCGAGGCGCAGGGCAGTTTGGGCAGCGGCGTCCAACTGGTTTCGGATATGGTGATGAGCGAAGCCCAGTTAGAAGTGAAAGCCGCCGTGACGACGGACGCGGCGGGGAAGGTCACCCTGCAACCGATTGCGGCGGCTGATCTGGCGGTGGGCAAGATCAATGCCGATGCGCTCTCAACTGTGCGGGTTAGTTTTGTGGCGACGGCCAGCGAGTCGCTCAAGCCAACCGCGTCGCCGAAACGCAAACCCGCTGATGTCATCCAGGCGGTGCGGGAACGGGTGGATATCCAGCGCCTAGTGCCGATCCTGGGTGATCTGACGATTGAACCGATGTATATCCCGGCCAGTCAACGCTGGTTGATAACCGCCCGTGATGCCAAAGGGCGCATCGTGCGGGAGACGATTGAGCCTGACGATATCCAAGGAGGCCCGCGTTGAGCAGTCGATCATCCAGTCAACGCGGTACGGCACAGCAAATCAAGACTCTGGAAACCGACCTGAAGAAAGTGCGCGAAGCCTCAGAAGCGCTCATCGCTGAACGGGACGATCTCAAACGCCGCCTGGAAGCGGCGGAAACCAAGGAGGGCTTGGAACCGGGCGAAACGCTGGCCGCGCTCTTTGACCAACTGCAACTCAAGCAGCCCCGCCAGCGAACCGTCGAGGCCTATACCGAGACCTTGCGGAAGCTGTTGAATGCTGGCAGCGCAAGCGCAAGCGAGTTAGTCAAAGCTGAATCGCAACTGCGCGCCAACCTTGAACGGATTCAAGCACTGGAAACGGCGCTGGCCGAAGCGCGGGCGGCAGTGCGTCCGCTACCCTCAGACGAGGAGACCATCAGCCGGTTGATCGAGGAAAATCGTCTGATCGCCCGGCAGATGGAAGAAGCTGCGGGCGATCTGAATCAGTTCCGCAAACTCGCGGAAGAAGCTAAAACGGCGGTCGAGGCCGCGCGGCAGGAAACCGATAGCAAGGTGCGGGCCGAACTGGGGCAGGCGATTGCCCGGCTGAACAAGGAACGCGATGGTCTGAACGAACAGATCGTCTTGTTGAGCAGGCAGTTGACGACCCAGGGTAAAACCCCGCTGCTGCCAGCCAATCAGGTGGCCGTTTTGCTCAATGGGCTGATGGGCGAACTGCGTGGCGGGTTGAACGGCGTGGCGATTCGCGATGGCGAGATTAAGCTCAAAGTGGGGTTTGGGGTGGTGGACGACAAACCGGGTTTCGTCATTCCCACGCCGGACAGCGGCGCCGACTTGCAGGATAAGCTCCATGAAGTCACTTTCCGCTTTGATACACCTGCCTCGCTCATCATCCGAAGGAGTGAATAGGCGCTACCGTTCAAACAAAGCGATGGTGTCGATCACCTGGTGCAGCGTGGGGTTAGCGGTCACTGTGTTTTGTCCTGCCGATTCCGGCATCTGGCACGGTTCATTTGTGGGGGAAAGCATACCATTCTGTCCGCACGCTTGCCCATAGCCAGTTGGCGTCGCCGAGGCGGACGGGTAGAAGATTGTGGATGTCCTAATCGTGCTGGGCGGTGATCTCCACGAATTCCTGATTGGGATCGTGCGAGACGCGGCCAGAGCCGTCCACCAGCAGATCGGCGGCCTGCTGAGGGCGGCAGACCTCCACGTAGCGATCTTCAGAGGGCATCCAGTCCTCGACCCAGCGGGCGCGGGCGGCTTCGCCGTCGCGGGCGAGGCCGCGCATCAGGCGAATGTCATAGGGGCAGTCCACCCAGACGCGAAAGGCATAGTCCCGGCACAGTTCGGGCAGCAGGGCGTAGATGCCTTCGATGATGACGAGACTGCCTGGCGTGAGCGTATGCCATTCTGCCAGGGTATCCGACGGCCAGTCGTAGCGGGCATAGCGGCCGGCCACACCACGGAGCAGCGGATCGATGACCTGCGCCCGCAGCCGGGCGATGTCGTAGTCCCCGCCGATGGGCTTTGCGCGGCCAATCTCCGGCGGGCGCTCGCGCGAGGGCTTGAAGAAGTCGTCCAGTTGAACAATCTGCGCGGTCGGATCGGCGGCTTGCAGGGCACGCGCCAGGGTGCTTTTGCCCGATCCGCCGCGCCCATCCAGTGCCAGCAGCGCGGTCTGCCCAGGCCGACGAGGAATGGCAGCGAGCAGCGCCGTGAGCGGACGGCGGACGTTCATACGCCCAGATTGATGATGACCATCTTGAGGGTGGTCATCTCTTCGATGGCGAAGCGCGGGCCTTCCCGCCCGACGCCGGACTCTTTGTTGCCGCCGTAAGGCATGTGATCGATCCGCAGTGTGGGCACATCGTTGATGATGACACCGCCGACGTTGAGCCGCTGGACGGCCCGCATGGCCTTGTTCAGGTCGCGGGTATAGACACCGGCCTGCAAGCCGAAGGTCGAGTCATCGGCCTGGGCCAGGGCGTCATCGAAGTCGTCGAAAGGAACTAGGCTGACGACCGGGCCGAAGGCTTCGGCACACATCAACTGCATCTCCGGGCGGACGTTCTCCAGCACGGTCGGCTGGAACAGGCGGCCCTGGCGGGTTCCGCCCAGCGAGACGGTCGCGCCCTGCCCGACGGCCTCGGCGATCCAGCTTTCGATGCGGTCAGCCGCGCCATCGTTGATGAGCGGGCCGATGTCGGTCTGGTCGCTGAGCGGGTCGCCGACGACGAGCTTCTCGGCAGCGGCCAGGAACTTCTGGCGGAATTCTTCATAGCGGCTGCGGTGGATATAAATGCGCTGGACGCTGATGCAGGTCTGGCCGCTGTAGGAGAAGCTGCCGATGACATTGCGACTGACGGCGTGATCCAGGTTGGCATCTTCGTCGATGATGGTGGCGGCGTTGCCGCCCAGTTCCAGCACAACCCGGCGCAGTCCAGCAGTGCGCGTGATCTGGCGAGCGACCGGAACGCTGCCCGTGAACGAGATCATGGCGATGCGCGGATCGGTGGTCAGCCAGGTTCCCACATCGGCCCCGCCGGTGACGACTTCGAAAGCGCCGTCGGGCAGGCCGGCCTCGCGCAGAATCTCGGCCAGCCGCAGGACAGTCATGGGCGTGGTCGGGGCCGGCTTCATCACGACCGGACAGCCGGCGGCGATGGCCGGGGCGATCTTGTGGGCGGAGAGGTTCAGCGGGAAGTTGAAGGGCGTGATGGCGGCGATCACGCCGACCGGGACGCGCACGAAGTAGCCGATCTTGCCCACGCCTGCCGCCGAGGCGTCCAGCGGGATGGTTTCTCCGTGCAGGCGGCGGGCTTCATCGGCGGCAAAGTTGAAGGTATCGACAGCCCGCAGCGCCTCGGCGCGGGAATACTTGAGCGGCTTGCCGTTCTCCCGCGCCATCAATCGCCCCAGATCGTCCACCTGCCCGGCGATGATCTGGGCAGCCTTGTTCAGGATCGCGCCGCGCTGGTAGGCGGGCATGGCGGCCATGCCCGGCGCAGCCTCGCTTGCCCGGCGGATGGCTTCGCGCACCTGGTCTTCCGTGCATTCCGGCACGCGCCCGACGACGCTGCCATCGTAAGGGCTGATGACTTCCATCCAATGTTCGTTCACGGCCATGACAGCATCCTCGTTTGATCGGCGGAGACTCAAAGCTAATCTTTTTCCAACACGCGCGCGCTCATCACCTCCTGGTCGCGTAATGGGC
>JAEUQZ010000401.1 GCA_016788965.1 Anaerolineae bacterium
TCGTGATCGGGCAGGCGAAATCCGCGCCGTGCTTCTGGGCGAGTGCCGTTCGAAGCCCGTCGATCGTGACCAATTGTCCCTTGCGTACGCGTTTCATGAGGGCGTCGACTTCGAGCGGCGCGGGAATGATGAAGGTAGGGTAGATGGCTACCATAACGATAAACTGCCACAACGCGACCGTGACCACAAACGCGAGGATAGATATCCAGATACGACCCGCTGGAAGTCGTATCCAGCCTGCCCTTCTCCGTCGTATCGGCAGCTTCACTCGCTCGTCCAGCGTATTGTCCATACAAAAACCCCGCCGATCTTTCAGACAGAACGACGGGGTTCGATACATCTCCAAGTGAATGCTAACCAGACCATGCAGAACGGGCAATATCCCGACTGACGGCCTAAATGGTCAGCAACCCGAACCAAGCCACCTTGCGCCAGAGCGCATTCAGCTTGAATTCGGACACCTTCTTCCATCCAGACTATCACTGTCGGCTCTGGCTTTGCACCAGATCCACCGCTGCGGCATTATGCTCGCAGAGGACTCATCCCGGTCGCGTGAATAGAGAAGCGTATTGAGGATGAGCCACTCGGGTCGCGGGCTGCGCGCTTGCTGCGCTTCACCGCCGGTCGGGATTTCCACCCTGCCCCGAAGGTCTGCCTATTCAGTTGAACAATCTTTAGGCAGTATAGCAGAATCAAGACGAGAAAGGCAACAACATGTGATGAATTTCACGAAAGTTCGGAAGTTTCATCCGCGGCCATCAATGTAAAGAGAAATATGCCACCTTTGGCCCGGCTCCTCGGCTCGGCCCAGATGTTGCCATCGTGGGCTTCCACAATGTGTTTGCAGATTGCCAGACCTAAGCCGGTTCCCTCGCCGCCGGAACGGGACGAATCGACCTGATAGAAGCGCTCGAAGATGCGTTCAATCTGGTCATCTGGAACGCCTGGCCCTTCATCGGTAACATGAATGATGACTTCATCGCCGCCGTTCACCGCACGGATACGAATTTTGCTGCCTTTCGGCGACCACTTGATGGCGTTGTGGATCAGGTTAACCAGCACGCGCCGGATCATGTCCCAGTCACACCAGACACGCAGTTTCTTGGGGACATCGTGAACGATTTCGATGTCTTTGTCAGAGGCCATATCCTGCATTCGGTCGGCCGCCTCTTCAACCAGACTGCGAAGGTTGACTTCCACCATGCGGACAATCGCCTGCCCTGTCTCGATCATGGACAGATCAAGCATTTCCTGAATGACCCACAAGAGCGAATCGGTTTCGCGGGCAATCGCCTGGAGCGATGAAATGCTGCGTTTGCGCTTCGGTTTCTCGTCTTCGTGGAACAGGCTGTCAATGATCGACCGGATATTGGCAACTGGAGTCCGAAGCTCATGGGAAATGTTGGCAACCATATCGCGGCGCGCCCGGTTCAGGCGTACCAGATCGCTCACATCTTGGAGAGTGACGGCAATGACAAGGCGCATCTCTAACGATGAGACCTGCGCCCGAACGCGGTAGTGTCGTTTGTTGATAATGAGCTGCTCTTCGAGGGCTTCTTCTTGATAAGCCAACGCGCTCCGCACCAACGAATCCAGTTCCGGCGAGCGAGTGAAATCCAGCAGAGTCTTTCCATCAGGAGTAGACTGCTCGAAAAGCTGCAAGGCAGCCCGGTTTGCAGCCAGTATCAAACAGTTTGCATCGAGGACCAGAAGCGCTTCAACGGCTGCATCCGCCAGGAGTTGAAAGATGGCATTTTCTGCGGCAGGAGTCACGATCCGTACTACCCTTCAAACCGGTAACCCACGCCTCGGACGGTGACAATGCGTCGAGGATTGGAGGCATCATCTTCGATCTTCTCGCGCAGCCAGCGAATGTGCACATCCACTGTGCGCTTATCAACGAAGTAGTCATAGCCCCAGACCTTCGTCAGGATCAAATCCCGCGACAGCACCACCCCACGATTCCGCATGAGTTCCGCCAGCAGGTCAAACTCCTTGTTGCTGAGCTTGATTTCTTCCCCGCCCTTGTAGACTCGCCGTCCGGTGAGGCTGACCTGTAGGTCATTTGATGAAAGTTCATCCTGTAAAACCGGTCGACCAGACGGGCGGCGCAACACCGCCCGGACACGCGCCAGGAATTCTCCTAGAGCGACCGGTTTCACGACATAGTCATCAGCGCCGCTTTCCAGACCGACGATCTTGTCCACCTCGGTACCGCGGGCCGTCACCATGATAATCGGAATATGAGATGTCGTCGGGTCGCGCCGGATGATCCGGCACAGACTCAGGCCATCCAGTCCAGGCAGCATGATGTCCAGTACAACCAGGTCAGGATGATCTGAGCGCACCTTCGTCAAGCCATCTTCGCCATCTGCCGAGGTGGCAACGGTATAGCCTTCACTGCGGAGTTTTTCGGCCAGGTTATTCGCAAGCGTCAGCTCATCTTCGATGATCAACACTTTGGGCATGTCGTCACGGTCTTTCTTCACGTATAGCTCACCTCACTCCTGTCACATACTATCTGTTGATTATTAAATGCCCGATATGCTTTCTTTAATTTAACTTAATCTCCGAGGGCGCGAACACCGCCGAGGCTCGTCGCCTGTCGAACGGCCTTCCGAATTGACCGCGCGACCACTTCGGCAGCAAAAGCGCCTACGACGTTCGTATTCGCCGTCTTCTCTCCAGTGGCGAGCGCAAAGAGCGTATCTCCATCAAACCAGGTATGGGCTGGGCGCACTGCCTGGGCCAGTCCATCATGGGCCATTTGAGCGACTTTATTGACCTCTTCTTTAGTCAGGCGAGCATTGGTCGCAACAACCCCGATGACGGTATTGCTGGACAAAGGCGGTGGAACAAAATGCGCTCTCTCCCTTAATATGTTTAACGCACCAATGAACTGATTGGGATCATCTGGCTGACGAACACCTGCCAGTACATCACCTTGCTCATCTACGATATCGCCCAGCGCATTGACCGCGATCAAAGCAGCGACCATCAGCCCCTCGCCAAGATCGACCGTCGCAGAGCCAATTCCGCCCTTCGTAGCCAACTCGTTTCCGAGAAGCGCACCGACTCGGCAGCCTATGCCTGCGCCGATACTGCCTTGTGGGACAGGATCGCTGCTGGCATTCTGGCACGCGGTATAACCGGCATCGGCATCGGGGCGCACATCGCCACGTCCAATTCCCAGATCGAACAGAATCGCCGCCGGGACAATCGGTACAACGACATCAGGCATGACAGGATAGCCGATGCCTTGTTCTTCAAGGTAGCGCATCACTCCATCTGCCGCGGCCAGACCATAGGCACTGCCACCACTCAGCAGCACCGCGTGAACATGCTCGACCAGATGCATAGGTCGAAGCAAGTCCGTTTCGCGCGTTCCTGGCGCTCCACCGCGTTGATCTACCCCTCCGACAGTGCTTGGTGGACAAAGTACAACTGTACAGCCCGTAATCGCGTCATGGTTTGTCCAGTGCCCCACCCGGATGCCGGGAATATCGGTCAGGGTGTCATTCATGTGGCTCGTTCTCGTCAGAACGGTAGACTATCTTGTCTGTGGTATCTGGCAAAGTCTCCGGTTCAGTGTCTTCCAGGATGTCAAGGGCTTGTTCGTAATCATCTGGGTGAACAACGACCTTGATCTCCCCTAAAGCTCCAACAGTGATCCCAAGAACCCTTCCGGCTGGCTCCTGCTGAACAAGAGCACGGATGCCTTCGGCCCGCAGACGGCTTGCCACGATTTCGGCTTCAGCAGAATTGAATGTTGTGCAAACGACCATCCATTCAGTCATTGTGGTTTACCTTCTTCTGATAGGCATAGTGAAGTGTAACCGACCAGCCCGTGAGATTCCAGCGGGTGGCAGAGAACAAGGCTCAGTGAATCACGGATTTCATTCGCTCCATCCCCAACTCCTCTCCCTCGATAGAGAAGAGTGCTGGCCCAAATAGGAATTCTGTGCCAGAAGGCACAGGTTGAAACAGGCGTAAGTCTGCCATTTGCTGACACATCCTCGACCGCTGAACGGATTGCCACGCGAAGAAAACATGATCTTGTGGCGGAGTTGGCGGCAATGGCGGCAGTGCCGTCAGGGTTGGATGTGGCGGAAGTTTGTCGTTCATAGTTTATGGTTGCTAGAAACACCGAAATGTCGTCGTTGTCGTCAGTGTCGAACGAACAAATTGGCGCAAATGGCGGCAATTTCGGCAATTGCGGCAGTTGCGGAAAGGCAATTGGCGGCACAAGGCTTACATGCAAGGCGGCGGACGGGTGTACGCGATGAGAATCTTGAGAATGATAAGAATGAGAATGCGCGATGATTCTCAACTGGATGTCGTCCTTGCCAGAAAACCGGGACGCGCCGATGCCGATTCGCTACGAAAGCCGGGTGATTGCCGCGCGTATTCCCAGAGTAGCACAAAATGAGGCCGAA
>JAEUQZ010000402.1 GCA_016788965.1 Anaerolineae bacterium
TCCACCATTTTGGCTTTGTCACCGCTATGGTTTACCAGAAGGCGCTGGTTTTTGCACAATCAGCCAAACTTCAGGGGCGGACATGCGGGCGTAGACGCCCTTAGTCCGCCCCTACGAACCACGATAGGCATTATCGAACATCCCCCAAACCCTAAGCGGTGGTTTTGATGTACAATCGGCAATGCGGTATGCTAGATTAAACGATTAACCCACCTGACGGATTGAACCCGCGATGCTGACCTTCGATCTCGATGACAAAGCTCGTCTATCCCTGGAACGGCTCCTGCCCCGTTTACAGCCGATCCTGGCGGGGGCGGATGACCCGGATGGGTTCATCCGGCGGCTGCACCAGCATTTCCCCCGGCTGTTCGGGCTGCTGCATGACCTGTACGGCGACCAGTACGATTTCTTCTACCACCTGGAGGAAATCCTGCGGACGGCGGCGCAGTCGTATGCCGAACGGTCGGCGGAACTGCACGCGCTCGACCAGCGGCGGGAAGCCGACCACCTGTGGTTCCAGCGGGAACAGATGGTCGGCGGGGTGTGCTATGTCGATCTGTTCGCCAAGACTCTGGCCGGCCTCCGCAAGCATATCCCGTATTTCTGCGAACTGGGCCTGACGTACCTGCACCTGATGCCGCTGTTCAAAGCGCCAGAGGGGAACAACGACGGCGGTTATGCGGTCAGCAGCTACCGGGAGGTCGATCCGCGGCTGGGGACGATGGCGGAACTGAGCAAGGTGGCGGCTGAACTGCGGCACAACGGGATCAGTCTGGTGGTGGACTTCGTGTTCAACCACACCTCGGATGAGCATGAGTGGGCGCGGAAGGCCATCGAGGGCGATGCGAAGTACGAGCAGTTCTACTTCATGTTCGACGACCGGACTGTGCCGGACGAGTACCAGCGCACGCTGCGGGAGATTTTCCCGGAGCATCGACGGGGCAACTTCACGTTCCGCGAGGACATCGGCAAGTGGGTGTGGACGACGTTCCACAGCTTCCAGTGGGATTTGAATTACGCCAACCCGGACGTGTTCAACGCGATGCTGGGGGAGATGCTGACGCTCGCCAATAACGGCGTCGAGGTGCTGCGGCTGGACGCGGTGGCGTTCATCTGGAAGCAGATGGGGACTTCGTGCGAGAGCCTGCCGCAGGTACACGCGATCATCCAGGCGTATAACGCTCTGGCGCGGATCGCGGCGCCGGCGATGATCTTCAAGTCGGAGGCGATTGTCCATCCGGCGGATGTGGGCAGCTACGTCAAATGGGAGGAGTGCCCTATCGGGTATAACCCGACGCTGATGGCGCTGGGCTGGGAGGCGCTGGCTACGCGCGAGGTCAAGCTGCTGCTGAAGTCGATGCAGAACTGGTTCCATATTCCGGCGGACTGCGCCTGGGTGAATTATGTGCGGTCGCATGACGACATCGGCTGGACGTTCGCCGACGAGGACGCGCAGCAGTTGTGGATCAACGGGTACGATCACCGCCAGTTCCTGAACCAGTTCTATACCGGGAAGTTCTCCGGCAGCTTCGCGCGGGGGCTGCCGTTCAATTACAACCCGGCCAACCACGACATGCGGATCAGCGGCTCGGCGGCATCGCTGGCCGGGCTGGAATGGGCGTTGGAGACCAAGAACGAGCGGCTGATCGACCATGCTATCCGGCGGATCGTGCTGCTGTACGGTCTGGCGCTGAGCGCGGGGGGCATCCCGCTGATTTACCTGGGGGATGAACTGGGTACGCTCAATGATTACAGTTACCAGGACGATCCGGCCAAAGCGGAAGACAGCCGCTGGGTACACCGGCCGGTCTTCGATTGGCGGCGGGCGGGCCGCCGGAGCAATGCCAAGACGCTCGAAGGGCGCATCTTCCAGACGATGACGCATCTCATCCAGACGCGGAAGACGACGCCGGCCTTCGCCAACGGGCACACGGAGTTTTTCGAGAGCGGCAACCCGCATGTGCTGGCGTATACGCGGGGCGGCGAGGTGCTGGCGCTGGTGAACTTCTCGGAGCAGCCGCAGACGCTCTACGCCGGGGCTATCGTGCATCACTGGCGGCTGACCGCCCCGGTGAAGGACATCTCCCGACCGACGGGGGGCATCTTCACGCCCGGCGAGACCTACACGCTGGAACCGCTCCAGTTCGTGTGGCTGGAGAAGGGGTGATTTCTGCCCAGGCCGGATAAATAGTGGGCGGGCGGACATGCGGGCGAAGACGCCCTTAGTCCGCCCCTACGAACCACGATCCCCATTACCGAACAGGCTCGTCAAAACACAGAAGGGAGCGGCTAACCGCCCGCTTCTATCAAACGGGAAACCTCGATTGTCTAGGTAGCGCCCCTGTTGTATAAACCCGCGACGGCTGCTCGCAACGCCTCGACCGTCATCCCGGCCTCAAGCCTGACCCCTGGATCAGCCCAGTCGTAGTAATACAGCGGATCGGCCTCCGAGATGCCCCGATACCACACCGCGAAGGCGTACAGGGCTTCATCCGGCCCATTGCTGCTCAGGACAATCCCATACCCATCCCGGTGCAGCCCACCCATCAGCGTTCCGTCGTCCAATGGAATGACCCATTCGAGCAGATAGGTGTTCGGCGCGGGGCGGGGTGGCTCAAATGAAATGGCCTCCCAGCGGCGTTCCAATTCGTGCCGCAGCCACTCCGGCGACACCTGCGCCGAGTCAGGCAGCGGCGGCTCCTGGATCGGGCGACCCTGTTGTTTTTGACCCTGAAATACGTCGGTCAGGCTCCAGTATTCCACGCACGGGCTGATGAGCGCGGCGCTGTGG
Organism: Anaerolineae bacterium; assembly: GCA_016788965.1. Taxonomy (GTDB): domain Bacteria; phylum Chloroflexota; class Anaerolineae; order Aggregatilineales; family Phototrophicaceae; genus CFX2. The sequence continues at coordinate 2,792 of JAEUQZ010000402.1, forward strand.
CTGAAATAGTTCCCCTCGTCATCGAACTTGCTATAGGGCATGAAGCGGATGTGATCGAGCGCAAAGAACGCTTCCCGTTCCACATGCCAGCCCCACACCTGCGGCAGGTTGTGGTCGAAAGCGGCCGTTCGGTCGAGCGCCTCGAACGCCACCGAAATGTCGCACCACTGGAAATCCTCCCCCAGCCTATAAGCCGCCCAGAAGCGGATGTCGCTGGAGGGATTCGACAGCAGATCGATGTAATCGGCAATCGGCAACGCGAACGACCACTGCAGCGCCTGCGCCCGCACTTGCAGCGAATCCGTCTCGTCGAAGATGATGCGGCGGAGTTCGGGCAGCATAGCTTCATCATGCAACCTCCAAAAACTATTCAGGGCGGTGGCGCGGAGGTCTTCATCGGCTTGCCGATCCGTGGTGAGCGCCAGGAGCGGTTGAAGCGCGCGGCGGGAATCCAACCTGCTGAGGGCGTAGATGGCGTGCCGGTGCAGCGCCTTGTCTTCAGATTGCAGCGCCGCCAGCAAAGGGGGCACGGCTCTCCGCCGGTCTACTTGTTTGTCTAAAGTGATCACCACCCAGCAGGCTGCTTTACGCAGATCGGGATCGGCCTGTTCATCGCGCAGCAGCGTATACAAATCCGAGTAGGTCTGGATGCCGCGCTGCCGGAGCGGTTCGGCGTATTCTTCGAGGTACGAGTGAGTTGGAAGCACCTCAGCGATGTCCTGAAGAAGTTGGCTATCCGGGGAGGCTCTGCGTTTCAAGTCGAAGGCTCCTTAAAGAGCGGGGATTATCACCCCATCACGTGTTTTTCTATCTCCACTTCGTAGAGGGCGCGGTGCTTGACCGAGTCGCCGAAGATGGCGACGCCGCTGTTGACGATCACCAGCCCGATGGTTCCGAGGAGCGCCCAGACCCAGAAGGATCGTCCCTGGTTTTTGAGCGCGGCGGCGTGCGTCACGAGGCTCAAGCCCGCGCCGATGCAGATCAGGCCGAGGGGGGCATTGCGATTCCACTGTTTGTAATGGTGCTGCATGGTGTGTGGTCTCCGTGGTTGTATCCGTGATGGGCGGCTTGACGAACTGTATCACCAGCGTTCGAGGAGCAAACCCGCCACTGTATTAAAGTGGTCATCGCGCGTGACGAGCGTCAGGCTGTGTTGAAGCGCAGTTGCCGCAATCCAGATGTCGTTTTCGGGAATGGGTTTTCCCAGCACACGCAAGGCGCGTTTGACCTGTCCATAATGGTCAGCCGTGGCCGCGTCACAGACAAGGACGGTAACAAGCTCGACAAACCGCCGGATGTTTTGAAGATTGCTTGTCACTTTCCCTGAGTTGTAGGCGCCGTAGTACAACTCACCCACTGTGATGCTGGATATGTACACGGTTGCCTCCAGCAGCCGGCCATGGATCGCCTGATCGCGGTTGAAATAGCCCGCGACAATGACTGTATCGAGCAGGTAGGCATTACCAGCCATCAGCATCGATCCTCTCGCAGCCGTCCTCGATGGCCTGCTTCACCTCGCCACGCAGAGCCAGGAACGCCGCCCGGTTGCGTACATTGCCGGCCGGCTTCTTGCGCGCGACCCGTTCAGCGATTCGCGCCGACAAGCTTTTGGCCATCGATCATCCGGCGTTGCTGTTGCC
>JAEUQZ010000403.1:0-236 GCA_016788965.1 Anaerolineae bacterium
TGGCGGCCCATTTCCCGCAGGATATTGCCCATGTTCCCCAGGATGCCGTCTTCGGTGAGGCGGTCGTTTTCGAGCCGGGCCAGCCGCAGCGCCTCGCGGAAGTAGTTCAGCGCCTCTTCCGGCTGCTTCATCCGGTGGTAGGTGAGCGCCACGTTGCCCAGATGCCGCCCTTCAGCCGCCGCGTCTTTGGCCGCGCGGGCCAGCGATGCCGCTTGGAGCAGCCCCTGTATCGCCAG
>JAEUQZ010000403.1:246-4406 GCA_016788965.1 Anaerolineae bacterium
GTAATCTTCCTGCTGGAGGGCTTTTCGCACCTGCCTCAGCAGTTGACCCTGATCCATCGAATCGACCATCGCTTCCCCTCAGAAGACCTCACTCATGCCGCGACCGCGCCAGATACACCCCCAGACCGATCCCAGCGAACAGCACCAGCAGGATCGGCCAGACCCACATCCAGGTCGGTTCCACCCCCGGCAGCGTCGGCTCGTCAGCGATCAGGTTCAGCTTCATGATGGTGAACTGTCCCGAAAGCTCCGGCAGCCTCACCGCGCTCATCTCGCCTTCCACCAGCCGCCCTAGCACCGCGTCATAGCGTCCGGGAGCCACCCGGCGGAACAAAGTGATCGCCCGCACCGCCTCTGCCGGATCAGTTACAGGATCAGCCAGCACGCTGTAAGCCTGCCGCCCCACCTGAACCGTCGCCAGCGGATCGACCAGCAGGTTCTGATACCAGTCGGGGCGTTTTCCCCAGCCGGAGATCAGGTAAATCTTGCTCCCGTGCCGCCGGAACTCAATGGGCGTGAAGCGCGGCTGACCCGATCTGCGTCCGCGCGTCGTCAGCACCATGATGTGTGCCGAGCTGAGTACATCGCCCAGTCCCAGGCGGTAGACCATCAGCGGAGACCGCAGCGCCAGCCGTACCAGACCGATTGGATAAGGTATGAAGTGGTTATCCGTCGTCATGCGTTCCATCATGCTATCGAGTATAACTGAAGCTCCATAACCGTGCTTGATGAAGCGTTGCCCGTGCGTCGTGAAGCCGTACACCTGCCGTGCAATCAGCAGCATAGACGCATTTTCGACCCATGCTATAGAATTACTCTTGGATGTGCTTCACACCAGTGCAATTTGTCCAGTGTTGGCATGATAGAAGACCCTGAACGTATTCCCGGCAGCAGCCATCATCGCCGGGTGAGGATCGGAGCCGTGAATGCCTGACGAACGCGACCCCAATATCCCATCCCAGGAGGACAGCCAGAACCTCCCACCGGATGAGGATGTGCCTTTCAAAATCCCGAAGGCAGACGCTCAGCCCGAACCCACCCAGGTCGAACAGGTGGTGAAACCGGATGCGGTGTGGAACCCGCGGCATCCGATGGATGCCCGTAATATGCCGACCATGCCGATTCCGCGTGAGCCAGGTGTTCCCGATCCCCGCAAGACACTGCCCGGCTCCGGCGGCCTCGACCCCAATCCCGATTTCGTCAGCAGCGATCAGACCGGACCAACTATGCCCAACCAACCGCTCAAACAACCCACCATTCCGCCCATGTCACAACCCCCGGTTCAGCAGCCCTACCAGCGCCCAGCCGCGGGGATGCCCCAGGGCATTCCACCCGCGCCGCAGCCTGTCCAGGGAAGACCGCAGCAGCCAGGGATGCCGCGTCGTCCCCAGCGGCGCCGAAGAACTATCCTGGGATGCTCGCCGGGCTGTCTGGGCCTGGTCATCGGCTTCGTCGCCATCTTTTGCGGCGGGCTGACCTTGATGACCGTAATCATCAGCGGGGCGTTCATCAACCGCGTCCAGCAACAGCTCGGCGCCCGCGCAGCCCAGGTGAGCGACTACCAGCAGTTCCAGAGTACCTTCTACTACGACCGCAACGGCCGTCTGCTCTACGAAGCTTTCGGTGAAGGACGGCGCACAACGGTTGAATACAGCCAGTTCCCGAAGGCGCTGATCGACGCGACGGTCGCCATCGAAGATGACAGCTTTTTCACGAACATCGGCATCGATGTTCCGGCCACGACGCGCGCCTTCCTCCAGTATGTGGGACTGGCTTCAGGCGATTCGGGTGGCAGTACCATCACCCAGCAGCTTGTCCGCAACGTGCTGTTCGACATCGAGTACCGCGCCGAACGCAGCATCCAGCGCAAGCTGGAAGAGATCGGTCTGGCGCTGGCCCTCAATGGTCAGATGAGCAAGGAGCAAATCCTGGCGCTCTACCTCAACGAAATCTACTACGGAAACCTGGCCTACGGCTCGGAAGCCGCTGCCCAGACGTTCTTCAACAAGCGCGTGACCGACCTCACGCTGGGCGAAGCGGCGCTGTTGGCCGGGCTGCCGCAGGCTCCCGCCGAACTCGACCCGCTCAATCCTGATCCGGCCGTCCAGAGCGCGGTAAATGAACGCTGGAGGCTGGTGCTGGAGCGCATGGTCGTGACCGGGAAGATCACCGACGAACAGCGCAACCAGGCGCTGCGCGATGGCTACGCGCTGGTGACGCCGGAGATCAACCTGGAAGCCCCCCACTTCACGGTCTATGCCCAGTCCCGCTTCGAGAGCCTGATGACCACGCTGGGCTTCGACCCGAAGGATGTGGCGCGGGGGGGCTGGCGGGTCTATACCACGCTCGATCTGGACATCAACGAGATGGCTCAAGCCGCTGCCCGCGATCAGGTGGCGCGGCTGGGAGCCAACAACGTCGGCAACGCCTCGGTGGTCGTCCTCAAGCCGCTGACGGGTGAAATCATCGTCATGGTCGGCAGTGTGGACTACAACAACGAGGCCATCGATGGACGGGTGAACGTGGCGATCTCGCTGCGGCAGCCGGGCAGTACCATGAAGCCGTTCAATTATTCGGCGGCCATCGAAAACGGGATGACCCCCGGCGATGTGATCTGGGATACGCCCACCAGGATCGGCATCATCGGCCAGCCGATGTACGAACCGGTGAATTACGACCGCACCTTCCACGGCCCGATGACGATGCGCTATGCGCTGGCGAACAGCTACAACATCCCGGCGGTGCAGACCCTGCGCCGCTATGGGGTGGGCTACCTGCTCGGCCTGATGCAGCGTTTCGGCGTGGACAGCCTGGGCAACGACGCCAGCCGTTACGGGCTGTCCCTGACGTTGGGGGGCGGGGAGGTTTCGCTGCTCGACCTGACCAACGGCTACGCGGTCTTCGCCAACCAGGGGGCGTATGTTCCCTCCACAGCCATCCTGTGCGTGCTGGACAGCAATGACAACATCGTCTACCAGTACGAAAACGGCTGCCCACGCGGCAACGTGACCAACAACACCATCAGCCAGGCTGGGCTGGGGCGTCAGGCAGTCGATCCGCGTGTCGCCTTCCTGATGGGCGATATCCTGAGCGACAATGCCTCGCGGACGCCGGCTATGGGCGCGAACAGCCCGCTGAACACCGGACGGCTGGATACAGCGGTCAAGACGGGAACGACCGACGATATCCGCGACAACTGGACAGTCGGCTTCACCCGCAATGTGGCCGTCGGCGTGTGGGTCGGGAACAGCGACGGAACCCCGATGGTGAACTCGTCCGGGTTGACGGGAGCCGCGCCGATCTGGAACGCGGTGATGACGACCATCTACAACAACCAGGACTGGCTGGCGCGGAACTTCGCCAACGACGGCCAGCTTCTGCCCGATCAGATGAGCGTGCCGCCGGGTGTCTCGCTGCGGGAAATCTGCGATGTCCGCAGCCTGCGCGACCCAGCCACCGATTGCCGCCGGATTACCGAATACTTCCTGGACGTTCCGGCGGGCATTCCTGGCCCGGACGGCAACCTGATCTACCCACCGGCTCCCGCGCCGGCCCAGATCAGCGGGAGTGTGCAGTTGGTGGAGGTCTCGCCGGGGGTGTTCCAGGTGTTGGCCTACCGGCTCGCGCCGGAGATCGCCGGCCTGATCCAGTTCCCGGTCACGGTCGGGCAGATGCCGCCGCCCACGCCGCTCTACTGCCAGGTTCCGGTCGATCTGGCGAGCGGGGCGGCCGGGGCACAGCCGCAGTTGTTCATCGCGCCGCCGCCCATACCGGATGATGCGGTGGCCGCCGAACAATACGCCCGCAACAACGGGCTGGCCTTCCTGCCGACGATCACCTGCTCGCCGGAACTGCTCCAGGGCGGGGGAGGCGGGTTCGGGCCGGCTGTGACCACGGCGGTGATTACCTCGCCGCAGCCGGGTGCGGTGCTGAGCGGGGAGACGCCGATCCTGGGTACGGTGCAGTTCTCGTCCGATCAGGCCAGCTTCTACAAGATCGAGGTGATCGGTGGGCCGTTCGGCGATTGGGTGACGATTGGATCGACGCACTCCAACAGCGTGGTGAACGGCCAGCTCGAAAACCTGTACGTGCCCGGCCTCGCGCCCGGAAGCTACCGGATGCGGCTGGTGATCGTGGACAACAGCGGCGGGTTCCTCCAG